>CAMBBW010000165.1 GCA_945863425.1 Lishizhenia tianjinensis | reverse complement strand
AATTCGTTGTATTGGTTTGCATCAACTGTGGTTGATGTATTCCAGCCCGAGCGGTTGAAAACTCCTCCGCCAGCAGAGCAATTAGTCCCTGTCCCACTAAATAATGAAAAAGTAGCTCCTGTTGGTTGGGTTGTTACAGCGTTGTCTTGTGTCGTACAGTCGGTAGTACCAGCAAATTGATACATTCCAAGATTTAGCGGTGTCAATGGCGCATCACTTCCAGAACAATCTTCGTCAATTCCATTCACTGGAATATCTGTTGCCCCTGGATTAATTCCTGAATTAGTATCGTCACAATCCGTGTTTGTTAATACATATCCAACAGGTTGAGAACAAGCGATCAAAGAATCTGTATTGTTTCCATAGGTATCTCCGTCTAAATCTGCATAATATGTTAGAAGCGGTAGATTTTCATCAGTTGATCCATTGCAGTTATTATCGATGCCGTCACAGATTTCAACAGCATTTGGGTTAATAGCAGCGGCCGCATCATCACAATCTCCACCTGTTAGCACATAATTTATTCCTGGTGAAAGAATGGATAAAATAGTGTCATTTCCACCAAATCCATCTTGATCCGTATCTAAAATCCAAGTTAAGATAGCAAATCCTTCGTCGGTTAATCCATCGCAATCATTGTCTATGTTATCCGCTATTTCAGTTGAGTTTGGATTTATTGCAGCAACAGCATCATCACAATCTGTTGAATTTGAGACGTATCCACTTGGTTGACCACAGTTTGTTATAGAAACATTTACGTTTCCAAATCCATCTTGATCAAGGTCTTGATAAAATGTTCCAGAAGCATTTACATTCGAGTTAGCATCATCACAATCCGTTGAATTTTGAACATATCCTGTTGGTTGGGTACACGATGTTTGAGAAATTAATGCATTTCCAAATAAGTCGCCATCCGTATCTGCATACCAAATAGTGTTTGGATTAACAGCGGCATTTGCATCATTACAGTCGGTGCTGTTCGATACATAACCAGCAGGTTGGCAACAAGATTGTATTGATACAGCTGGGTCACCAAAACCATCTAAATCTGCATCTGCGTACCATGTGATGATTAGAGCGCAAGCAGGGGTGACTGCTGCCCATGTTGAACCAACGCGAATTTCATCTAGTTGAAGATTTCCTGTTCCAGACCCAGCTGATCCTCCTTGTCTTATATAAATAGAGGCTAATGCAGGTAATGTATTTATGCCTGAGCTATTTAGCGTATTCGCAGCAGGTTCTGTTGCTCCTGGAGTTGGGTTTATCCACATGGCTGCGGAGATAGGACTAGTCAAAATGCTTAATTTAACGACAACAAAAATACTTATGCCACATGGGTATTCTGTAGAGTTCCACGTGGTGTTTGTTCCAGTTCCACTATTATTTGTTAACCCTAAAACAAATGTATTTGCGGTTGCGCCAGCCCTGACAAAAACTCTCGATGCCAAAGTGGTCATTGTACTACCAGCAGCTCCACCAAATCCAATAAAATAATCGCCGACACCTGTATTAACATGAAGTCCTGTTGTAGATGGTACGTTCAATAGAAAAGAAAAATATCCTGTTCCAGAAATTCCAGTAATGGCCTTATTTATATCTTCAGAATTTCCTGCAATCAATGAAGCTCTGTTCCCTGTAGATGCCTCTAGACCAGTGAAATAAAGACTATTACCACATTCTGAAGTTGTATTAATAGTTTGAAATTGACCAGGAGTGACGCCACTGTGTGTTGTCCACCCGTTTGCGTTTAAGGCGCCAGTGAAAGAAAACGCCTCAAATGCTTGAGAAAAAGAGTAAGAAAACGAAAGCATTAGAATAAAAGAAAGATAGACTTTTTTCATAAAATAAATTTTTCACAAAATTAAACAAGGAAATGTAATTATCATGATATGAATTCATTATTTTTAGATGAATATTCAACTTCATTAATTTCAAACGTAAATTTTAGGTTGTTGGGAATAAATTATTAATTCTAATTGACTACTTTTGCCTTGTTTAAAACCATTCTAAATAACAATGCGCCTTATTTTAGCAGATAGCAATGAATTGATCCGTATTGGGTTGAGAGCAATTATTGGTTCAAAAACAGATTGGGAGGTTATCGGTGAAGCTCGAAACAATAAGGAATTACAAGAAATAATATTGAATTTTGGCGAGGCAATTGTACTTATTGATTTTAGCGCCCCAGGTTTTGATATTGGCATAGTTCCTAAGGTGTTAAATGCGAATAAAAAAGTAAAATTTGTTGCGCTCACGCCTGATCAATCGGCTCAAACCTTGGTAGATGCACTGCGATCTGGAATTACTTCCTACGTAAAAAAAGACTGTGAATTATCCGAAATCATAAATTCAATCGAGGAAACTAGTCAGGGAAACAAGTTTTTTTGTGGTCAAATCTTGGATACAATTCGCAAAGCATCTATCGATGTTAATGATTTAGATTTTGATTCATTCACCTGCGAGGCAGTAGTAATTTCTGATCGTGAAAATGAAATAATCAAACTAATTGCTGAAGGAAATACAAACACTCAAATTGCCGATTTTCTTTTTTTGAGTAATCATACGGTGAATACCCATCGTAAAAATATAATGGCAAAACTAGGGGTGAAAAATACGGCGGGAATAGTCATGTATGCTGTTAAAACTAATTTGGTTTCTCCAAATAAATTTCTTTTTTCCCCAGAAATTGAAGTTTAATCGCTATTATTTTAAATTTCACAATACATTTGAACGTTTTTCTACGTTAATTGTAAGCTACTTGCAAATTCATGTTTATGAAGCACATTATTAGTTTACTTGTCGTTCTTTTTTTTGGTTCAAACCTTTTTGCCCAGGGTGAGAAAGGAAATGCAACAAATAGTAATTCTGCCCCAGAGCAGATCGAAATCAATACAAGAAATTCTATTAATTCTATTTCGAACGTTGAAATTATGAATCAAATGGATTCAGTCCAAAACAGTGTTGTTGAGGATAATGAATTGAAAGAGGTGCAGTCTGTATCTGGTAAAAGTAGCGTTTCGAAAAAATCTGTCAATAAATCGAAGAAAGAACTAACTTCTAAAATTGATCAAAAGAACACTTTGGTTCAATTAAATCAAATTCAAGTAGCGAGTCGAAATCAATCTACACAAAGAAGCCCAACGATTCAACAACAATTGCAAATGGATCAACTGGTTAAGCAACTTGAAAATCAAGATTCAACGGCCTTTGAGTATCACATCAATAAATTTATAGCTAGCAACTACAACGTTGAATTAAAACAACAGCTGCAATTCGCAAATAAGCTCGATTCGAATGATACACGTGTGATAAAACAACTAGCTGCTGTAGCTTTCATAGAATTGGATACACTTACCTTATTGAATAATTTAGAAACTCAGGTTGATCGCGGAATATTAAATCAGGAAGTTTTATCTTATTGTGCTGATATGTTGTCATCTGCCCCCCCACAAGGAACGTTGATAACGCATTCTTTTGATGATACTTACGCTGCGTTATATAATCAACTCAAATTTAATAACAATAGAGGTGTGACCATTTTAAATCTCGATTTTTTTCAGAGTTCGCTTTATCGAAAGAAGGTTTCTGAAATGGAATATGTTGTACCAGATTCAAAGCTTGTGAATACCCAGTTTTTGGTTGATTTTTGTAAATTGAATACTTCAAAATCGCTGGCATTATCACTAACTATTCCCGCTGATTATTTAAAAGCAATTCAAACTGATTTATATGTTCAAGGCCTTGTTTTTGATTTTGATCCGAAAAATGAATTAATCGATCGAAATAGCTCTTTATTTGAGGAAAAACTCACTTTTAAAGTTGTATCAGAAGAGTCATCACTTTCTGCAAATTATATACCAATGCTTTTGGAATTAAAATCTTTGTATCATCAACGAAATGCACCAAAACAGGAGAAAAAAGTAGATTTTTTAATTGATGAAATCGCCCGAAAATCACCTCAAAAGAAATTAATTCAAGAATTGAAGAAAAATTAATGCAATTAGTACGTATCGCATATAAAACGGAATCAGATGAAAATTTGATGCGTGCTATGGCGCGAGGTGATAAACGTGCATTCGATGAAATCTACACGCGATATGCTGATTCACTCAAAAGGTATTTTAAACGAATGCTGTGGCAGGATGAATTAAAAGCGGAAGATTTTGTGCACGATATTTTTGCGAAACTCATTCGTAAACCAGATTATTTTGATGTATCGCGTTCATTTAAAACCTGGGTTTTTTCAGTTGCCTGTAACATGTGCAAGAATGAATACAAAAAACAATCGATTCGAAAAGGAACTTCTTTAGATATTGAAGACCATTATTCACTTTCCGACACTCGAGTAAACGTACTAAATGAAGTAGAAATGAATCAATTTGGAGTAGCATACGAAGAGAAATTAGGTCAATTGAAACCAGAACACCGGGAGGTGTTTACGCTTAGACACATGGATGGCTTATCCATAAAAGAAATTGCTGAAATTGTTCAAGCGAATGAAGGAACGGTAAAATCAAGATTGTTTTATGCTACGAAGCAACTTGCTGAAAAATTAAAAGAGTATAATCCAGTATTAGAATAAAAAAATGGAAGATAAATTACAAGAAATTCTCTTTTCGAAATCTTTTTCGGAATTGACAGAAAAGGAAAAAAACTCCTTTGTTGATTTGTTCAACTCAGAGGAAGAATATGAGTCACTCCAATCATTGTTTACTCAATTAGAGGAATATAAAAAAGACCAACCTTTTGCGAGCCATAATAAAACCAAGGTTTCTTTGGATGATCTGTTCGTTAGTCAACATCAGTCGGTTGGTTTTGTATCTCGACTTTTTCCTCCCAATAAACCTTTTTATTTAAGCCCAATATTTCAGCTTGCGGCACTATTGGTAATTATTGCCATACTCTATCCACTCACGCAGAATGACATTGAAAAGCCAATAGAATTAGCGAAAAATGAGGCTCCAACAAAAAAAGAGTTAAATAAGCCGCAGAAAAATAAAAATATTCAAGAAAAAACAGTTGCTCAACCCGACTTAACACAACCGAACGAAACAAGTTCTGCATCAACTGATAAGGCTCTCCAAAAAAGTAATTCTAGCGAGGGGCTTGCTGAAGACTCTGAGTATGCTTCATTTCCTCAGTCTTCTACAGTGGCTGATGGTCGTATCCCGGAAAATGAGATTAAATCAGA
>CAMBBW010000164.1 GCA_945863425.1 Lishizhenia tianjinensis | reverse complement strand
GTGTTTTTAAAAAAGGAGAAGTGAATGAAAAGAGTTTACGTAAGGAAGCTAAAATGGATAAAATGGTCATGAATTATGGCATACAATTCAATTTTGGACCAACTTATATGATGACAGGGAAAACAAAAACCTATAATATTACTGATAATGGTGGAGCAAGGGGTGTCTACAGTATAGACCCTGCTGGCAAACTTGGCTTTAATGCAGAATTTGGTTATACCTATTTTCCCTTGTGGAAAGGAATTGGAATTCCGGCGCTGAAAAAATCTAGGATTTTAGACTACATCGAGGGAGGTTTAGGATTCAAACAACTTGCGGGGAAAGAAGAAACACACATTGATTTTAAAAATGCATTGGGTCAAATAACGAATTCTGAAGATGGATTAGGAAAATTTAGAAATAATTTTGTTTACCTCAGAACGTCCTTTCATTCAATTGTATTTGTAGGTAAGGCAAAAATAGATAAATCTCGAAAGTACTACATTGATAATGCACTTGGTTTTAATCTGGATTTTAATATTATTGAAGGCAATAAAACCTATGAGGATCCGGGTTTATCGTACACGCCAGTTATGAAATTTCACAATCCCTTCGTCGCTCAAATGAATTATTCATTGGGCTTTGGCATCCGTTTGGACCGCGCTTGGATGTTTATTCCGACTATTAATTTACCAATTATTGGATTTTACCAATGGAATGGGTTTAATGCCCGAATGAATTGGTTTTCAAGTCAATATTGGCCCATTCAATTAAGCTTTAAATTCATGAAATTGCGAGAAAAGACCCGTAGTTCATGCAAGGGTGCAAGATTAAATGATATTGACAAACAAATGTTGCGCGAATTACAAAAAAATAATTAGTTAAATTTTCTTTTTTATTTCAATGATTTTTAAAATTCCTCTTGCTACTATTGAAAGTTTAACTACATTTGCACGAATTTTTGGAAGTCATCAGATGAAATTTGTTAGTATGAGCATGATCAAGTTATTAGCATTCACATTATTAGTAGTTTTTTCTACATCCATTTCTTTTGCTTCAGGCGATAATTCAACTGAGAAGGAATTTAATGTGGGAGAAATGATCATGCACCACATTAAAGACGCTCATGAATGGCATTTGTGGGGGCCTGAGCATGGTGGGACTTCGATTTATCTTCCTGTAATTTTATTAGATGAAGGAATGAAGGTTTTTTCATCAAAAACGCTTTATCATGGTGAGTTAAAATCAGCTATCGATCATAAAACGCATAAAACGGTTACTTATTATAAAGGAAGCGGAAGTGCAGAAGGGTACGGAATGTTTCATGAGAAAATCTACAAATTAAACAATGGTGAATTAAACTTTGAAGACGGTCACGTTCATGGGAATATAAAAGTGTTTGATTTTTCAATAACTAAAAATGTACTTTCTTTGTTTTTTGGGGCAGCAATTATTTTAGCTTTAATGTTGTCGATATCTAGATTTTATAAAACAAATGGCGCTGTTTCCCCTAAAGGATTAGCAAAGTTTATTGAGCCTTTAGTTATTGTTGTGCGCGACGATATTGCAAAAGAAAATATTGGTCACGGCAAGCACCACAAGTATGTTCCTTATTTACTTACAATATTTTTCTTTATTTGGATAAATAATTTACTTGGTTTAGTGCCGATTTTGCCAGGTGGCGCGAATTTAACCGGTAATATCACAATTACATTTTTCCTTGCACTTTGTACCCTTTTAATGACATTGTTTTCTTCTAATAAAAATTATTGGAAACATATTTTTGCTACTCCTGGGGTTCCAATAGCATTAATGCCTATTATGATTCCAATCGAAATAGTTGGTATTTTCACAAAACCATTTGCGTTAATGATTCGTCTTTTTGCTAATATTACAGCAGGGCATATCATTATTTTGGCGTTAATATCTATTATTTTCATCAATAAAAATTTGGCTTGGGGGGCATTATCAGTCCCTATGGCTTTATTCATTTCTTGTTTGGAAATGTTAGTCGCAGCATTGCAGGCATATTTATTTGCTTTGCTCTCTGCTTTGTTTATAGGTGCTGCTGTTGAGGAAGCGCATCATTGATTTGTAATTTTTTAATCTATATAGTATGTACGGAAGTATAGCAGCAATTGGAGCAGGTTTAGCAGTTTTAGGAGCAGGAATTGGCATTGGTCAAATCGGTGGAAAAGCTGTTGAGGGTATTGCAAGAAATCCTGAAGCATCAGGAAAAATCACTACGACAATGATTATCGCTGCCGCGTTAATCGAAGGTGTTGCACTTTTTGGTGTAGTAATAGGTTTGTTGGGTGGAGCAAAGTAAAATTAAATTTCTGCCTGAACGGTTGGTTGAGGCAGAAATTATTATTGACACGTTAAAATTTTAAAAATGGATTTAGTTACACCAGACTTAGGATTATTGTTTTGGACAGGTTTAGTCTTTTCTTTACTCTTATTTGTTTTGACAAAATTTGCTTGGAAACCAATATTAGGTGCTGTTAATGCACGTGAGCAAAAAATTTCTGAAGCATTGGAATTGGCTGAGAAAACAAAAGTAGAGATGAAGGCGTTGCAGTCCGAAAATGAGAATTTATTAAAAGAAGCAAGAGCTCAACGAGATTCCATGTTGAAAGATGCTAAAAATGCATCAGATAAATTGATTGAAGAATCAAAAGATAAAGCAAAACTAGAAGCAGACAAAATTGTTATTGCAGCCAAAGAAGCAATAAAAAATGAGAAATTGCAAGCAATGAGTGAATTAAAAACACATGTTGCTGGTTTGTCATTGGAAATTGCAGAGAAAATCATACGTGGAGAATTATCTTCTGATGAAAAGCAAAAAGCACTAGCAGAAAAAATGGCTGAGGATATCAATATGAATTAATGCATCATGAAGAGTACTAAATCAGCAATTCGATATTCCAAGGCACTTCTAGAGTTAGCTATTGAGCAAAACAAAGTTGATCTTGTTTTGAATGATATGGATTTCTTCTATAATACAAGTAGAGAGAACAATGATTTATTAGTTTTCTTAAAATCACCTATAATTCGATCAGATAAAAAATTGAATGTGCTTCATGAATTGTTTAGTCATTTTGATGTATTAACTACTTCATTCATGCAACTAATAATCAAAAATAGAAGAGAAGCATTGTTAGTAGAAATCGCTGCTTCTTTTATCAAATTAGTAAAAGATCACAAAGGGATTATTCCAGTTACTTTAATTTCAGCTTCTGTTCTTTCCAAAGAAAGTAAGGATAAAATAATTTCCAAAATTAAAGTTTCCGGACAAATTGAACTTACAGAATTAATAGACACCAGATTAATTGGTGGATTTGTTGTCCGAATTGGGGACATTCAAATTGATGCTTCAGTAAATAACCAATTGAAAAAATTAAAATTAGACTTGATTACAAACAATTAATAGATAAAAAGATAAATCATGGCAGATATTAAACCAGCAGAAGTTTCTGCAATCTTACGTGAGCAATTGTCAGGCTTTAGAAGTGAAGCTGAATTGCAAGAGGTAGGTACCGTTTTACAAATTGGTGATGGTATTTCTCGAGTTTATGGATTAACTGGAGTTCAGTACGGAGAACTTGTTGAATTTGACGGAGGAATTCGTGGAATTGCATTGAACTTGGAGGAGGACAATGTTGGGATTGTTGTACTTGGACGTGCCTCGGAGGTAAAAGAAGGGGATACAGTGAAACGTTTGGGTCGTATTGCTTCTGTAAACGTAGGTGAAGGCATGGTTGGGCGTGTTGTAGACACGTTGGGCCAACCAATCGATGGTAAGGGAGTTATAACAGGTGAGTTGTTTGAAATGCCAATCGAAAGAAAAGCTCCAGGTGTTATCTTTCGTCAACCGGTAAATGAGCCACTTCAAACGGGGATTAAGGCAATTGATGCAATGATTCCAGTCGGTCGTGGTCAACGTGAGTTAATCATTGGTGACAGACAAACAGGTAAAACAACCGTTGCTATTGATACCATTATTAATCAAAAAGAATTCTACGATAGAGGAGAAACTGTATTTTGTATTTATGTGGCAATCGGTCAAAAAGGATCTACTGTTGCAGGAATCGTGAAAAAATTTGAAGATGCAGGTGCCATGGCTTATACTGTTGTTGTTGCTGCAAATGCTTCTGATCCAGCTCCGATGCAGTTTTATGCCCCGATGACGGGAGCCGCCATTGGTGAGTTTTTCCGTGACTCTGGAAAACCTGCTTTAATCGTATATGATGATTTAACAAAGCAAGCGGCTGCTTACCGTGAGGTTTCGCTTTTATTGCGTCGTCCACCAGGCCGTGAGGCTTATCCAGGAGATGTGTTCTACTTACATTCTCGCTTATTAGAAAGAGCGGCAAAAGTAATTGCGGATGATACGATTGCAAGTCAAATGAATGATTTACCTGAATCCTTGAAAGGTCGAGTTAAAGGTGGGGGTTCATTAACAGCCTTGCCAATTATCGAAACACAAGCTGGGGATGTATCCGCTTATATCCCAACGAATGTTATTTCTATTACGGATGGTCAAATTTTCCTTGAGTCAGATTTGTTTAATTCAGGAATTCGTCCAGCGATAAATGTTGGAATTTCTGTTTCTCGTGTTGGAGGATCTGCGCAAATTAAGTCAATGAAAAAAGTTGCCGGAACGTTGAAATTAGATCAAGCTCAATACCGTGAACTAGAAGCGTTTTCTAAATTTGGTTCTGATTTGGATGCTGCTACTAAATCTGTTTTGGATAAAGGAGCGCGAAATGTAGAAATTTTGAAACAACGTGAAGGTGATCCATACCCAGTTGAAAAGCAAATCGCGATTATTTATTGTGGTACAAAAGGATTAATGCAACGTGTTCCAATCAATAAAATTAAAGAATTCGAAAAAGAATATTTGACTGTTCTAGAATCACAACATGCGCAAGTATTGGCTGATTTGAAAGCAGGTAAATATACCGATGAAATAACTGATGTTATGAGTCGTGTGGCTAAAGAAATAGCGGATAGATATTAATTATGATTTAAGAACTAAGTCACATGCCTAGCTTAAAAGAAATACGAAATCGAATTACTTCTGTCGGTTCAACTATGCAGATTACTTCGGCCATGAAAATGGTTTCAGCTGCAAAATTGAAGCGCGCTCAAGATGCAATTACGCAAATGCGCCCGTATTCAGTAAAACTTCAGGAAATTCTTGGGAATTTAAGTGCCACA
>CAMBBW010000163.1 GCA_945863425.1 Lishizhenia tianjinensis | reverse complement strand
TGTAAAGTATACAGGTACAATGAATGGTCTGCTTTCTGCAATTTTTGAATTGTAGGCAGCGATTATAAAATATAAAATTAGTAAAATATGAAATATCTCATTAGTTCTCTTATTATGTTGACTAGTACAACTACTTTTTCTCAAAATATTATTGAGGTTACTATTAGTAAAATTGGAATATTTGCCAAATATGGTAAAGACTCGTTGCATTTAATGATTGCCAATTCAGAATGTAGTCATTATACGAAAACATATAAGCCAATTAATTTGAAATTTGTAATCAATAAATCCCAAAAGAAAGTATATCGGTATAAGGATAATTTACCTATGGATACTCTGCCTATTAAGAAAATTACGTTTAAAGACTCGATTTATACAATAACAGTAGTAGAAAAAAGAGATGAAAATTGGTCGCATTTTGAAGGTCAAATGATCGATTGTTATTTGGTATTAGATACACGTAAAAAACCTATTAATAAAAAGGTTCCTACATTTTGTTATTGGTGGAATTGGGATATCTATTTGAATGATCAATATACCGATTGGTGTAATGGTAAGGTAACCGATTTTGTTGAGATTTATCAGGGAGATTCAGTGCGAAAACCAAAAAAGGAACAGTACGAATCGTCAAGTATTACGAATACTAAGGTATTTGAAAATCAATCTTCAAGTATAGTAAAGGGAGATTGAAGCTAAATTGGATTATGAATTAGTTGATTTTTAAAAAAATTAAAATCCTTTTTTTCTTTTTTCAGTATAGATATATCCATTAAATGTATTGTGGTCCTCATCAAGTGCATGAAAAGTAGCATCAAATCGAAGAGACTCTTTTTTGCGGTCAATAATAATAATTGAGACAATAGTTGCTATGTTATATTCGGGTCTAGAAATAGCTCTTTCATGTGTCGGTGAATTGATCCATGCTTGAACTGTTTTTTCAGCAAAAAATTCGATGTCTTCATTGTTTAACCCATTCAAATGCATTTTAGAAACACTTCCTGTTGCTGCATAGCGGTATAAGCACTCGGCATTGCTCCAATAACCAACGCTGTCAGAATGTCTTGGGATTTCTTTATCTATGTTTCGATATGCAACTCTTGCGCAAAATCGACGCATCAGGGAGTCTTCAAAAATTTTAAAAGCAGGTGCTCCTTTTGATAATCTATATTCATTAATTTTCACCCAAATTAAACTATCAAGTTTTATTGATTCTATCCGTTCAATTTGTGAAACAGAGTAAAAAGAAAGAAACGAAAAGATTGTAAGAGAAATTATTTTCATCATAGTTTGTGGTTTTATTAACGATTACTAGTTCAACCTTCCATTTAAAATCATCTTGGATAAAGAAAAAATACTATTTTTTCACCCTATTGTTTCTAATAATATGGTTTTGCTTTATCGTTACAGAATTAGCTTCTTTTTTAAATTGAGAGTGATTTTTGAATATTCAGTTGAATAAAATCATCAGAAAAACACTAATTGTAGATTATTATAGTTACTTTTACAAACTGAAAAGGAAAGCATTAAGAAAATTTTCCTTAAAAAATAAGATTAATAGTTTGAAAGTATAAAGAAACGCCTCTATGGCTGGAGGAATAGAAAACCCTAAGAAGTATCAAATTTCTTAGGGTTTTTGCTTTTAAATAAGAGACCATAGGGGATTATTTTTGATAGTATGCAGCTTCTCGGATTCAATTAGTAATTCCCTATTGCTGAAAATAAAAAATAAATGAAACGAATCAACGAATACAAAAAGCTATTTCAAATTGAAAGTGAAATTGATCTTGCATCATTGAAGTTAACCTACAGAAAACTAGTTAAGCAATGGCATCCTGATAAGTTTCAAGATGGTGATCCGTTGAAAGAAGAAGCTAACGTTATGGGAAGACAAGTAACGGATGGATATCACTTTTTGGTGAGTATTGCACCAGAAACGAAGGAATCTAACCTGCCGGAATATCAAAAAATCATCATGGAATGCGGCATAGCCGACTTCAAACACAAAGGCTTACTTTTGGAAATTACTTTCACTGATGGTTCAACATACGAGTATTTTGGTGTTAATGCCAATGTGTATAAAAAACTGATCAATTCCGATAAACAAGTTCGATTTGCCAAACGATTTATTTACGAAAGCTTCTTGTATAGAAAATCAAAGAAAGCCATTGAAGAAGGGAATAAGGAGTGAAACAGTCCAGTTTTCTTTAAAAATAGATTACATGAAAAAGCATAGCAACCTTGGTTTCTCTCGGTTTGTTTGCAGCCTCAGTAACATAATTATTGAAGCAATATCTATCTATTTAAAACGAATCCGTGATTATAGAATTCTTCCTATATAGATTAGCTCAAATTTACGCGTAAAAAACAATGATTTTTCTACTGCTACACAGAAAGATGTTATGATCCCACGATCCCTGTAAATTAGGTTAATACAAAAAAAATCAGAGTGATTATTTTCACTCTGATTTTGTACCCCGGGCCGGAATCGAACCGGCACTCCCGAAAGAACAGGATTTTGAATCCAGCGCGTCTACCAGTTCCGCCACCGGGGCATTAAGGGCTGCAAATATACTATTAAATTTTTAAATCGAAAAAAGTCTTTTTATTTTATCGAATTAAATGGAAAAAGGTGTGGCCAATTTTCTCTTCTCCATTTGCACCAACAACGCGATACTTTAAAAAGTAAACTCCTTCAGTGGCTTCTTTACCATTTGGAATCTTACCATTCCATAATTGATTGGGTGAATTTAATTCGATCATTTTTATTCCCCAACGATCCAAAATTACTGCTTCTTGGTACAAAGCGTTCAAGGTAGTAATTCCATATTCGTCATTGCTACCATCGTTATTTGGAGAAAATACATTTGGTATTTCAATCTCTAAGGGGCCGCAAGGGATGACTGAAATAAAGAGAGAATCGCTTTTTGAACATCCATTTGAATCAAATACATCTACTTGAAAGATACCGGATGAAACCGGATAAAATTGAATCGTAGGTATATTTTGACCATCTGACCAAAGGTAGAAAATGGTACCAGTACCACCTGAAGCTAATACATTCAAATTGGTCATTTCACCCGAACAAACAGCAACATCTGGTCCGGCATTTACTGTGAGTTGGTTGGGTTGTGAAATTGTCACCAATTGAGTATTCGGGCAGTTATTAATATCAGTTACCGTAATTGAATAATTTCCGGCAGTTAACCCCGTAAAAACTGAAGATGATTGCTGGTTTCCATTGTTAATTTGGTATTGTAATGGTTCAGTTCCTGGTGTAAAGGGAGAAGCAGTTACTGTGATTGTTCCGGTTGATTCTCCAAAACATGTAACGTTCACCACATTAACTTGATCAATATTCGGTCCACCCGAGCTGTTAATTGTTACTGGCAACGTTTGAATACAATTATTCGCATCAGTAACTGTTACACTATAATTCCCTGCTGATAAATTTGTGGCTGTTGCTGCATTACCCCCTGAAGGTGACCACGCATAAGTATATCCAACTGTTCCACCACTAGCAGAAACAGAAACACTTCCATCACTACTTCCGCAATTTGCAGGGGTAATATTTCCTTGAGCTACCTGTAAAACTGTTGGTTGAGTAACAATTACTTGAATAGTTCCAGTGCAATTTGCATTATCCGTTGAGGTTACTGTATAGGTTCCAGCGGTTAAATTTGATTGAGTTGCACCACTTATATTTCCGGGACTCCATGAATAGAAGTAAGGGCCAGTTCCTCCCGTTGCTGTAACCGTTGCAGATCCATTTGATCCACCAAAACACAATACATTCGTTTGTGCTTGAGTAGTTATCGTTAATGTTGGGCATGGATTTGTGGTGCAATTCGGTAAATTAGCAATAGTTAGAACAGTTATAGTACCCGAATTATCAGTTACTTGAACTTGTGAATTTCCAGCCGGGATGGTTGCATTAGTTCCGGTCGAAAAATTAACCCATTGCGCAGGCGAATTACATGAATTTGCAGGAGTGAATCCATTCAAACATTGAAAACCAAACCAAGTGTACCCGCAAGATTGACATTCCGTTTGATTGGTAATCGGAGTTGTAGTTGCTGCTTGATAATAAGCCCAATTGTAAGGAGCTATGCCATTAGATACAGTAACTGATCCGTTCGATTCTATACAGGCAGTCAAGGCTTGACAAGGACTAACATTTATGGAAATGGTTTCACTTCCGCAGGGTAGTGTATAGGTAATTTGCTGGATTCCTGCACCTGAAACGGTTGGATCGAAAACACCAGAAGCATTGACACCATTTCCAGACCAAGTTCCTCCTGCGGTTGCGGCTGTTAATGTTAGAGGTGCGTCAGTTTCACAAACACTTTGAACTGGACAAATAGTTGCATCACAGCAGCTGGCAACTAATGGTGCACATGCACTAGCAGCAAAAGTCTGAATATATCCTGTTCGAGAGGCGTTTGAAGAATTACCTGTACTTCCTCCGGCGATAATATCCCCACTAGTTGAAACATGAACATCATATACTTTGAATGAGGTTGGATAGAATGCTAATTGCGTTAGATTTGCATCGTATTTAACTATCCCAGTAGAAGAGCCCACATAAACATTACCACAATCATCAATATCAATACCACTATTACTCACTGAAAAATCGCCTAAAGCTGTTGTTGAAGCTCCTCCAGGAATAGCTACTGTAGAAATAATGACTCCTGTTTGTAAGTTTCTCTTGTGAACATTTGACCCATTTTGGGTGTAATAAAAGTTGTTATTAGCTTTTATAGCACAAATCCCAGCATTGTCATAGCGGTAATTTTCACATTTGTATCCTAAATCATATGAATTATCAATTTTATAAAGGAGTGGAGTACCGGAGCATAAACTAAAATTTTGACTGAATGCTCCAACGGTGTCCTGTGTCATAAAATAATACTTACCACTTGGTGATGTACAAATCGATCGAACTTCTTGAACACTCGGAGGAAACCCTAAGGTATTTCCTTGAGCGAAATCAGCACTGGTTATCACAGCACCTGTATTTACATTGATGTCGTATACGGTTGCTTTTAATGTAAGAGCAGCTCCACCCGTTCCTCCAACAACTAATTTAGATTGATCACAATTGAAAGAGATTGTCCAAAATTCGCCATTTGAAAAAGCTCCTGTAGGACTAGCATTGTTCCATACAAGTGCACCAGCCGGACCTATTTTTTGAATTTGAGCCGTTGAACCCGCTGTTACATATGAATTACCACTATTGTCAACGGC
>CAMBBW010000162.1 GCA_945863425.1 Lishizhenia tianjinensis | reverse complement strand
TGTGCCTGTATTGGTGGTATAAACAATTTGCCCTACCGAATAAGCAACGGTTCCTCCGCTACCCGAAGCATCACTGCCTGTTGCGGTAGTTGCTTGTTGTGCCTGCGCTGTTAGCCCGAGGCCTAACAACAAAACACTGATTTTTACTTGTTTGTATTTCATTTTTTGTTTTAAGTTGTTATTATTATCGTGTTGCTATTAGTACTCTTTTTTTTTCTGTCTGTCGGGTTATGTTTACGCTATCGTCTTTACAATGAGGCATAACGTTTCCTTGCTAGAGCTTGTGGCGGCTTATGGAAATCTTTTTTTCCATAACCGCCCAAGCGAAGTTATGAAAAGTAAACGAACAATTTACCGAAAAACTAGCCATAAGTTTTAGCAAGTGTTATAGGCTGGTTGTTTTATTTATTACAACTTTTATCTGTTAATGTGCTCATTCCACCAGTCATATTTATAATGTCTTTAAAACCATTTTGTGTCAAAAGATATGAAGCTTGTGGACTTCTGTGGCTATGAGAACAAAACACAATAATTTCTTGATTTTTATAACGACTAATTTCAGGAATTCTGTTTTCCAATTCTTGTATAGGAATATTGATTGCGTTTTTCAAAGTACCAAAATCAGGATCAGCTTTTCCTTCGAATTCTTCTTTGGTACGCACATCCAACAATATGGTTTTCGGATGAGATTTTATATAACTACAAATTGAATTTGGTTTAATACTTTTATATATTATTGAAGATGATTTTACCAATTCCATTTGGCATTTTGAACATTTTCCAGCTTTATCAAAAACAGCTTTATCACAATCCAAACCACAAGGCATACATTTATATTTTCCAATCGTATTTTCACTTGCTGAAAATAAAGAAAAGCAAAATATTGTAAGAAATAATAGTTTTAAAGATTTCATATTTTCAATTTTAATTTCGGTTTCTCGTCAACTAGCCTATAACGTTTTGCGTGCAGGCGATCGTAACCCTGTGTTGCGCCTGCGGCAGGGTTATGGCGCTTGCACGCTGTTAGCACCTGTTAATTGATTTTCATATTTGCAGCTTTTAATAATTGTATTAGTCTCGCTATTTCAGAACTTTCAACAGCCGTGTTTTGCTCTTCGGCTGAAATTGTTTCAATTATTTCTTTTAGCGTCAAAAACTTAATTTTTATTTTAAATTTTCCGCTGTTTGTAATTACTTTTATGAATTCTGGACAGTTTTCAAAAGCTTCTTTGTATTCTTCATTTTTTAGCTTGGTCACTGCAATAATAAAAGTGTATTTAGTAGTTCGACATTCTGTTTTAATTTTTTCTCTAAAAGCTTCTGCCCAGATGGGGTTTGTTATTTCTCTTAAGTTTTTCCAGATCGCTCTTCCATGTTTTACCACTTCCATTTTTTTTTGGTCCTTTAGATTTTCCAAGTAGTATTTACAGTCAAATCCACTCTGCCAAGATTTACAACTTATGGCAAAGGCCTCTTTTTTTATTTGATCTACACATAAAACATCAATATCAGAGTGAACGCTATATTTCTTTTTATCGGTATTATTCATCCTTGAGATGTTTGGCCTGTATTTCACATTGTGTTTTGAGAATGTTCCTTCTCTCCTTTTAAAATAATTGTCTACTAATTGTTCAAGTATGTCTTCAGTCATTCTGTAGATTTTTAATTGGTGCCAACTTACTTATAACCCCCACAATCTCTCTCAAGCTCAGCATACATTTGTTCGCTTGGCCTCATAAAGTAGGGATTTACTAAGATAAAAAAAAATTATACATATGGTTAGGTTTGAACGTACTTATTGTAAAACACATTTCGGCAAACGTCAATAATTCGGATGATTGAAAAGAATCTTTCCGGTTGTTGAAAGCATTTAAAACAAAAAAAGGCCACGAAACTCGTGACCCTTTCAATATTAATTTGACTTAAATCATTCTTTTTTAAAACGCTTAATCTCTTTATCAAAATCACTTTCGTAGTTTCTATCTTGAATTACCCTGAATTTATCAAATTCTCCTTCAGCTTTCAATTTGGCTTCAAACATGGAAACTTTACCCTGATCTTTTAAAATGGGATAGTTAGATAACTCAAGAAATTTTTCCAAAAAAATAATCCATTGGTTCATATTGAAAGCAATCCCTCGCTGTGCGTTATTTTCGGCTAAATCTAAATAGGCTGATACAATTCTATTTAATTCTGTAATGTGTTGATGCGAGAGGTAATTTTTAGCCACCGTAACATCGCTTTTTAGAATTTTACCATCGGGAGCATCTTTCCAAGTCTTTAATCCCATATAAAGTTTAGTAGCATCCGCTTCTGTATAAATTATCTCTGCGGCTGTTTTTCCTGTTATTGCCCAATGAAGTTTGTTCTGAAGATTAGCAAAAAAATGTTTTGTTTGCCCACTTTCCTTATCATAATCAGTACTCAATACATATAAATCCGTGATTTTCTGATAAAATCTTCGCTCACTTGCTCTAATTTCCTTTATCCTTTCTAAAAGTTCATCAAAGTAATCCTGACCAAAGTTTTTTCCTTGTTTTAATCGTTCATCATCCATTACAAAACCTTTGATGATAAATTCATGGAGAGTCGTAGTCGCCCATTTTCTGAAATCAGTTGCTTGATCTGAATTTACTCGGTAACCAACAGCTAAAATTGCTTCTAATCGATAAAAATTGGTTTTATAGTTTTTACCATCATTAGCAGTTAGTGCAAAATTTGCACTAACTGAAACTTCATGAAGCTCATTAGTTTCAAAAATTTTTTTCAAATGTTTAGTTACAACTGTCCTATCAATCCCAAACAATTCTGCGATTGCTTTTTGAGTGAGCCAAAAGGTTCCGTTTTGAAAGTGAACAGAAACTTTTACCTTTTCACTAATTGAGCTGTAAAGTAATATTTCTCTTATCTGATTTTTTGCCAAGGTAATTTGAAATGAATAGTTTTTAATCTAATATAACTTTAAATATAACAAAACTTTTTCAAAATTTAAACAAAAAAAGGCCACGAAACTCGTGACCCTTACTATTTAATGTTATTTGGAATTACAAAGTTCCCCTCAAGGCTTGCTCTCTTTCAATTGATTCAAATAAGGCTTTAAAATTTCCTGCTCCAAATCCTTTTGCTCCCATGCGCTGAATTACTTCGTAAAATAGAGTAGGGCGATCTTCAACTGGTTTGGTGAAAATTTGTAATAAGTAACCTTCTTCATCTGCATCAACAAGGATCGATAGTCTTTGAAGTTCTTTTATATCTTCTTTCATCATGTCTCTGTGAACACCTAATCGTGTAGGTATTTCATCATAATATGCTTGAGGTGGTGGTGGTAAAAACTCAACCCCACGGGCTTTTAAATCGGCAACCGTTTTAATAATATCATCCGTTGCTAAAGCCAAATGTTGAACACCTGCACCTTCATAAAAATCAATATATTCTTCAATTTGAGATTTTTTCTTTCCTTCAGCTGGTTCGTTAATTGGGAATTTAATACGACCATTTCCGTTACTCATCACCTTACTCATTAATGCTGAATATTCAGTGGTAATTTGCTTGTCGTCAAAGGTTAAAAAGTTTACAAAGCCCATAACATCTTCATACCATTTTACGGTATCATTCATTTGATTCCAGCCCACATTACCCACCATATGATCAATGAATTTTAGACCTACTGGAGCCGGATTGTAGTCGCTTTCCCACTTTCTAAATCCGGGTAAAAACTCACCTTTATAGTTTTTGCGTTCAACAAACATGTGAACGGTTTCTCCGTACGTATAAATACCTGCACGAACTACTTCACCATGTTCATCTTTCTCTACAACAGGCTCCATGTATACTTTTGCACCGCGTTTCACTGTTTCTTCAAACGATTTACGGGCATCTTCTACCCACAAAGCAATTACTTTAACGCCATCACCATGTTTTTTTACATGCTCGCCTATTGGCGAATCACTCGTTAAAGCAGGAGTTAATACTAAACGAATTTTATCTTGTTTTAACACGTACGAAACTCTGTCTTTTAGACCTGTTTCTAATCCAGCATACGCGTGTGACTGATATCCAAAAGCAGTTTTGTAGTAATGTGCCGATTGCTTGGCATTACCCACATAAAACTCTACATAATCGGTACCTAATAAAGGCAAGAAATCTTGTGCGCCTTCAAATATTTTTTCTAGTCCGTATTCCACATTGGAAACTTCTTTTGATTTATTATCTTCTTGAGACATAGAGAATTGTTTTTGAGAAAATTAGTATTTATTTTTAATATTTTAGTGGTGCCATGAATTCATGTATTCGCCCATTTCAACACCCAATGCTTGTTTGGTTAGTTTTAACGGCTTAAACGTATCAATCATAACAGCAAGTTCCTGCGTTTCTTTTTGGCCGATACTTCTTTCATATGCTCCTGGGTGTGGGCCATGTGGTATACCTGCGGGATGAAGGGTAATTTGGCCTTTATCGACATGGTTTCTACTCATGAAATCACCATCTACGTAATACAATACTTCGTCTGAATCAATATTACTGTGATTATAGGGAGCAGGGATGGAATCTGGGTGATAATCATACATTCTAGGAACAAAGGAACAAATCACAAAGGCTCCCGTTTCAAATGTTTGATGCACTGGTGGTGGTTGGTGGACACGACCTGTAATTGGTTCAAAATTATGAATGGAAAATGCATAGGGGAAATTATACCCATCCCAACCTACAACATTAAACGGATGGTGCGCATACACATAGTCATACATCGTATCTTCCTTCTTGATTTTTATCAAAAATCTGCCATTTTCATTATGCGTTTCCAAGTGCTGAGGACGACGAATATCTCTTTCGCAATATGGCGAATGTTCTAACAATTGTCCAAACCAATTTCGGTATCTTTTGGGCGTATAAACCGGATGAAAAGATTGAATAATCAACAATCGATTATCTTCCGATTCAAAATGCATTTGATAAATCATGCCACGAGGAACAACCAAATAATCTCCGTACGAAAAATCGATATTTCCGAGTTGTGTTTTTAACGTTCCGTTTCCTCGATGAATAAAAATTACTTCATCTGCATCAGCATTCTTGTAAAAGTAATCTGTCATGGATTTTTTAGGTGCCGCAAGTTCGATATAAACATCGCTGTTAACCAACATGGGGGTTCTACTTTCTAAGTAATCATCCGTTGCATCAACATTAAACCCCTGCAAACTTCGCATTTGCATATTTTTATCCAATCCAATTTCTGGAGCAACGGATTGCTTTTGAA
>CAMBBW010000161.1 GCA_945863425.1 Lishizhenia tianjinensis | reverse complement strand
ATTATCGCATTTATGGGATATAACTATTTGGTGGGGCAAATTGGGAAAGTAGTTTACCAAATGGAGAACGCGGCATTAGAATTTATGGATCTATTGAACCAATCAGGAAAATAACAACAACATGAATTTTAACACACGCAATAAAGTCAAAGTAGAGGGCGGAATGGCTTCTATGACCGATTTGGTATTCTTGCTGTTGATTTTCTTTATTATCATGAGTTTAATGGCAAACAATCAAACACCGATTGATTTACCTAAACCCGATGAAAGTCTCAAGCCGGTAAAAGACCCGGTGGAAGCTACCGTTGTGATAACAGAAAACAACCAATATGTGGTAATGCCCGGTGGTGATATGGCTAAACCAATGGAATTTGATCAAATTAAACAATTGGCTGCTGGTGCAGTGCAAAAAACAGGCAAGCAAAAATTGAGAATAGCGGGTCATAAAGAAGCAAGTTATGAAGCAGTATTTAGAGTACTTGCCTTAGCTCAAGCAAATCAATGGGATCCGGTTTTAGCATACGATAAATAAACAAACATGATAACCGCAATACAAGTCAAAACAGATACTCCAGAGGTTGCAGACCCAAAGGATGTGCGTGCAGGAATCTTTGCAGCAATTATTGCAGTTTTAATTTTATTCATCATACTTTTTCTTTACACGTTTGAAATGCTAGACCCTCCTCCGGCAGATGTGGTTGTAAAAACGGAAACGACATTGGAGGAAATTGAGCTGAAAGAATTAGTTATTGAACCAGGTGGTGGTGGAGCAACCTCTCCAACTGATGCAGCTCCGTCTCCAACAGATGCTAAACAAGTATTGACAGGACAAAGTTCTACTAGCACCACACAAACAGGTAAACCAAATGGAAATGGTGAAGGTGATAATCCTTTTGGAACTGGAGGATTTGGAGGAAAGGGTACAGGAGGGTTTGGGCCAGCAACTGGACCTGACGACAATAAAGATGGAGATGGTACAACTTGTTCAAGTACTCCAACAAATTTGAATTCAATCATCAATCAGTTGAAAAACAATGTTATTGTTACAAAACCAACAAGCGCAACGGTTACCATAAAAATCAAAGCCGATGGTTCAGTTTCTTCAGTTACAGTAACAGGGTTAGGAGGTTCAGCAGCAAGCGTTGAAAAGAAAATTAAGGAAGTGATTTCTAAATCAACCTGTACACCTTGCAACGGTAAGAATAAAAATTCAAGAAGCTATACTTTTCCAAAAATAGTTTTGAAACAAGACTAAAGTGTTCAATTCCTACAATGACGCTGTTTCCTGGCTTTTTGAGCAATTCCCATCTTACCAGCAAATTGGAGCATTAGCTTACAAACCAGATTTAACCAATACGATTCAATTATTAGAATTAGTTGGAAATCCACATGAAAAATTAAAATTCGTTCATGTTGCCGGAACGAACGGTAAGGGAACTACATCCTCGTTAATTGCTTCTGTATTTACTGAAAACAACTATAAAACAGGTTTATTCACTTCCCCTCACATCATCGACTTTCGCGAAAGAATTCGAATCAATGGTGAAATGATTTCAGAGAGATCTGTTGTTGAATTTTGTAGCACCATTCAATCCATTCAAGGTTTTGAACCATCATTTTTTGAAATTTCATTTGTAATGGCATTAGCCCATTTTGCCAATAACCAATGTGATTATTGCATTATAGAAGTTGGTATGGGAGGAAGATTGGATGCAACCAATTGCATTTCACCTTTACTTTCTATCATCACCACCATTGGATTAGATCACACTCAATTTCTAGGAACAACCCTTGAGGCAATTGCCGGAGAAAAAGCAGGGATAATCAAACAAAATATACCAGTTGTTATTGGTGAAAAAAGAAATGAAACCCAATTTGTATTTGAGAAAATAGCCAAGCAACAAGACGCTTCAATCTACTTCAGTCACGATTACACTTTTCCATCCTGGTTGAACAACTTGCCATTCCCGTTTAATGTTGGATTTCAATTAAATAACGCAAAAACCGCATTTGCATCTTTGGTAGAACTAGCAAAAACTGAAAAAATAATTTTCAATGAGGCTATTTTCACAAGAGCCGTAACAAACCTTTCACCTAACACTGGCTATCAAAAACGATTGGAAGTTGTTTCAACAAAACCAAGAATCATATTGGATGTTTCTCATAATTTTGAAGGAATTCAAGCAACACTAGCACTTGTTAAAGCAAGTACAGAAAACAATCTTCACCTAATTTATGGTTCCAGTTCCGATAAAAATTACGAAGAAATTATTCCACTTTTCTCACAAGAAAAAGCAATTTTCTTAACCCCTTTTTCGTCAGAACGAAGTTTAAACCAAACCGATTTAGAAGGGATAAAAAAAACCTATATGCAAGATAATATAACGGTTTGTTCTACGGTCAATGAAGCAATTAAACAAAGTTTACTGTCATTAGGCTCATCAGATACCTTACTTATTTTTGGTAGTTTCTTTTTAATTCAAGACATTCAATTCGATTTCTCACAAGTTAACGATTCCGCTATTTAAATTTTATGTTTAAAACCTATAAATACTATATTTTACTTCACCTGATTATTTTTATGTGGGGTTTTACGGGGATTTTAGGTAAGCTCATTGCACTTGATGCATTAATCATTGTATGGCATCGGGTATTAATTGCCTTTATTGCCTTAGGATTATTTTTACTGTTTAGAAAGAAATCAATCCGTATTTCAAATTGGCAAAGTGGATTAAAATTAATTGGTGTAGGAATAATCGTAACCTTGCATTGGATTACTTTTTATAAGTCCATTCAGCTATCTACTGCTTCCCTCGGGATTCTTTGTCTTTCAACCACCACCTTGCACGTAACTTGGCTTGAGCCTTTTGTAATGAAACGTCCATTTCAAGTAAGCGAATTTCTTCTCGGGTTTATCGTTATTTTCGGAATCTACTTTGTATCCTCTGATTTTCAGCCACATGAATATGCGGCATTGAGTTATGGTTTAATTTCCGCTTTATGCGCTGCCTTATTCTCTGTTTTCAATGCGAAATTAGCGCAAGAAATACCAACTCCAACAATTACGCTGTACGAAATGGGAACTGGATTTATCTTTCTAAGTATTATTTTATTGTTTCAAGGTAAATTAACAAGTGATTTGTTTATCATGACAACAAGTGATTTTTTATGGTTGTTATTCCTAGGTATACTTTGTACCTCTTTTGCTTTTTTAATAACGATCGAAATCGTGAAAGTGCTCGGGGCATTCACCGTATCCTTGAGCATCAACCTTGAACCAATTTATACGATTTTGTTGGCTATTTTCATTCTACAGGAACATACTTTACTGAATAATAGATTCTATATAGGGGCAACATTAATTATTCTAGTTGTAATCGCAAATGGTTGGATGAAAAATTATCAAAGACGTTTAAAATTGAAAAACTTATCCTAATTTTACACTATGAAAATCACCGATGAAATTGTTGACCATATTGCTCATTTAGCTCGCCTAGAATTTATTGGAGAGGACAAAAAAGAGATTAAGAAGGATATGGAAAAAATCATCACGTTTATGGATCAATTAAATACAGTTGATACTGATGGAGTTGAGCCCTTGATTTTCATGTCCGATTCAGTTAATGTTTTAAGAGAAGATATTGCTCAGATAACAATTTCGAAGGAACAAGCATTGAAAAATGCACCAAAAAAAGATTCAGATTATTTTCGAATTCCTAAGGTGTTGACAAAATAAAAGCCTTGTAATAACTAAGGTGTAATTTTAATTTATAAAATATGGATATTATGCCCGCCTTAGAGCTTCCTTTTTTTGTCAATATTTTAATCTTATTAGTTGTTGCCCGATTATTTGGTGAAATCATGGAACGATTTAATCAACCGGCCATGATTGGTGAAATTTTAGCGGGTGTCGTTTTAGGACCAGCATTATTAAATTTTGTTCACCGAACTGAGGATATTAAAGTTATTTCTGAATTAGGCGTATTTCTATTGGTAATTTTAGCCGGATTAGAAATCAATTTGGATGATGTACTTAAATCTTTGAAAGGGAAAAATATTATTATTTCCTTGTCTGCATTTTTCCTTCCTATTTTTAGTGGTTTCGCTGTTGGCAAACTATTCAATCAAGATGTAATGACCACCGTATTTATTGGCCTATGCGTTGCAATTACGGCTCTTCCCGTGAGTATTCGAATATTGATGGATTTAGGGAAACTGAACTCACCGTTAGGTCAAAAAATCGTTTCTGTGGCAATTTTTGATGACGTCATGGCTTTAACCATTTTAGGGATTTTATTGGATTTAAAAGATGTAGAAAAAACGTTTTATTCAATAACCACCACAACAATCTTCACCTTACTTAAACTTGCCTTTTTTCTAATCGTTGTAATAATTAGTTATCGTTTGATTAAGCGATTTACCAAGGAGGAGAACTTTATAGAACAACAACTAAATAAAGTACTTGGGTTTTTAAAGGGGAAAGAATCTCTGTTTGCTATATTATTCGTCTTTATATTAATTTTTGCTTCCATAACAGAGGTTGTTGGATTACACTTTATTATTGGATCATTCGTGGCAGCCATGCTAATTAACAAAGACTTGATTGGTGAGAAACATCTCAATACAGTACACAATACAACTAATAGTATGGCAATGGGATTTTTAGCGCCGATATTTTTTGCTGGAATTGGATTAGAATTTAAGTTTGAAGCCATTTCAAATTATTGGTTACTGATTGCTATTGTATTTGTTTCGTTTGCTTCAAAGATCGCTGGCGGATTTATTGGTGGTAGAGCTGCTGGATTAAAAAATAGAGAATCCATTGTTTTAGGAATAGGACTAAACGCAAGAGGAATAATGGAATTAGTAATTGCCAATATTGCTTACCAAGCGAAATTGATTAATTCTGAAATATTTTCAATGCTCGTAATTATGGGCCTTTTAACTACGCTCACGACTCCGTTCCTGCTAAAACGCGTATTCAAATCAATTGATGCGAGAAGTTAATAGCGATTTATCTTGCTTGTTTTATTTTCCATTTTAATAATTACCGAGGTATTTGTTTCATCCTTTATTGGTAAGTATTTTGTTTTTCTGTTTACCCCTTGATTTAAGCCCATTTTACGTAAACCTACTTAGACACTTTCGTACTCCTACGTAATTGCGTATTCGTAGCAGTGTGTATTTTGATTTCGTTTCAAGTGCTTTTCTTTCATGCCCTTGCATTTAGCTGCAGATTTGTCTCATAAACAAACGCA
>CAMBBW010000160.1 GCA_945863425.1 Lishizhenia tianjinensis | reverse complement strand
TTAAACCCAGAAGAGTTACAACTAATGTAAATTTAGGACTATATATTCTCTTTGCATTTTCCATTTGTAGACTTCTAACCTCATCATCACTCCTATTTTTCAATTCATGATTTGAAGCTTTAAGTTTTGAAATATTCTTAGGGTCCTCTAATTGAACCTCCATTATTTTTAACTTTCTTTCTGTAGAATCAGGAAAAATTGAACCATTATAGAAAAATAAAAAGAAACTAACTATTACTGTATATATTATTCCTGCTGTCATTGCATTCTTAACATCTAACAAGAAGTTACTTTCAATTTCATATCTTTTAACTTGGAATAAAGCAATTGCAATAGCAGAAGTTGTCATGAACATATTCAGAAAGACAAATGGTTTTATCTCAAATAATGACCAATCTAAAAGTAAACAAATTAACTTAATTGCGATAAAGATTAGTGAACAAATTACTCCAACTTTCAACCCTGTTTTCATACTAACTATTCATTGAAACTAAAAACTCTTCGTTAGATCTTGTGTTATCCATGTGTGATTTCAAGAATTCCATGGCCTCAATTGGGTTCATATCCGCAATAAATTTACGGATCAACCAAACGCGTTGCAACACATCCTTACTAACCAATAAATCTTCTCTTCGTGTTCCTGAAGCAGTAATATCAATTGCAGGATAAATTCGACGATTTGCAATCTTACGATCCAATTGAAGTTCCATATTACCTGTACCTTTGAACTCTTCGAAGATAACCTCATCCATTTTAGATCCTGTATCGACCAATGCAGTTGCTAAAATAGAAAGCGAACCACCATTTTCAATTTTTCGGGCTGATCCAAAGAATCGTTTCGGTTTGTGAAGCGCATTGGCATCCACCCCACCCGACAATACCTTACCTGATGCAGGAGAAACCGTATTGTAGGCTCTAGCTAAACGTGTAATTGAATCCAGTAGGATACAAACATCATGACCACATTCTACCATTCGTTTGGCTTTCTCGAGTACCATATTGGCCACTTTCACATGACGTTCTGCAGGCTCATCAAATGTTGAAGCAATTACCTCAGCTTTTACGCTTCGAGCCATGTCTGTTACTTCCTCAGGACGCTCATCAATCAATAAAACAATTAGATAGGTCTCTGGATGATTTGCTGCTATCGCATTTGCAACGTCCTTCAAAAGCATGGTTTTACCCGTTTTTGGTTGCGCCACGATCATTCCACGTTGTCCTTTACCAATTGGAGCAAACAAATCCATAACACGCGTTGAAAGCGTTTCTTGGCTGTGTCCCGTCAATTTGAATTTCTCATCCGGAAACAAAGGCGTTAAATATTGAAAAGGAACACGATCCCGAATATACGATGGATCTCTACCATTAATGGATTCTACTTTTACGAGTGGAAAGTACTTCTCCCCTTCTCTTGGTGGACGAATCGTTCCTTTTACAGTATCTCCTGTTTTAAGTCCAAATAATTTAATCTGATTTTGTGAAACGTACACATCATCTGGAGAAGGCAAATAATTGTAATCTGATGAACGTAAAAAACCAAATCCTTCTTGAATAACTTCTAATACTCCTTCTGCAGAAACAATTCCAACTAAGTCAAATGCTGAATAATCTTTTTCGGATTGTTTATTTTCCTCGTGATTACGTGATTCAGAATTACGATTTTCTGGATTTCTATTTTCTGGAGTGCGTGAGTCTTGGTTTCTGTTTTCCGGATTACGATTTTCTTGGTTTCGATTCTCTGGATTTCGATTCTCTGTATTTCGATTCTCTGTATTTCTATTTTCTTGGTTTCGATTCTCTGGATTTCTTTTTTCCTGAGGTCGATTTTCATTGGTTCGGTTTTCGTGGGGGCGATTTTCACCACTTCGATTTTCAACCTGTCTATTTTCTACCTTTTTTGGGTCGGCATTACGATTATCTGCTCCGGGCTTTTTTTGTCCCGAATTTATCGGCGAGGTGCGATCTACCTTTTCGGATTTTTCTGGTGCATCCGCTTTTGGCGTTTCAGGTATTACTACATCTTCTTTTAAAATCTTCTGCTCAGTAACCACTGGTGCTTCATCAAATAACGAAACAGTTGGTTCAGATTGAGGAGTCTCACTAATTTTTCGAGTTCTTGTTCGTGTTTTTTTTAAGTCTGTATCTTGAATAACCGTATCAGATTTTTCCAATTCAACCGTTTCTTTAGAGCTGTTTGCGATTAATAGTTTTATTATTTCATCTTTCTTAAGATCGTTTGCATTTCCGATGCCTAAAGTTTCAGCAATAACGCGCAAATCAGAAATCTTTTTCTTTTCAAGTTCTTTAATATCCATAAATGTTGTTGATAATCAATAAAATGTGGGTGATTTAATAGAATGTACTTAGATGTCGTACTTCAATTGATGATGCAATAATACAAAAAATTCTTTACTTACGCTTTACATTCAGAAAAAAAATAAATCGCCTCAATCTTTATACTTCCCCTTCAGAGAAAATGAAGACCGATTTAATTCTCCAGCCTTTATTCAATTAAGTTAACATGACCAGAAACAAGCTTAAAAGCATCGTCTTCCGGGTTTTTGTAGGTTATTTTCCAAGTATATGTGCCCACTGTACATAATTTTCCATTGAAATAACCATCCCACCCTTTTTCTGCATTGAACGATTGAAAAATCAATTCTCCCCACCGGTTGTAGATATCCATTTGGAAATTAGCTGGATCAAATCCATTGGTGAAAACAGGTGTGAAAATGTTATTAAATTCATCACCATCAGGAGTAAATGTGTTGGGAACATAAAAAATCTCATCTCCCTTGATTTGAATGTATATTACGGTTGAATCGGTGCAACCAAATTGATTAAAAACACTTAAAAACACTTCGTAATTGCCTTCGGAATACGGATAGGAATATTGTAAATTAGAACCGAAATTATCATACGTTGTTCCATCTCCCAAAGAAAATAAATAACCTGTTGCTCCTGCCGATGTATTAGTAAATACAATTTCTGGGCTATCACTCGTTGTAATCATTGGATTTGCTGTAACTCCCGCTTGCGGATTAGGATGAACCGTAATTATTGAATTTACAGAAGTTGAACACCCATTGTTATCCGTGCCAATTACCGTATATTCAGTTGTACTTGCGGGTGAAAAAGAAAATAAACTACCTGCACCAGCGGGCGACCAAGAATAGGAGCTAGCACCAATAATAGAAATTGAGGCTGATTCACCGGAGCAAATACTTTGGTTTGGTGAAATTTCTAATATTGGTAAAGGATTAACAACTACAGTTTGATTAACAGTTGCCGAACATCCTATATTGTCTGTTCCCGTAACGGTAAAAATTGTTGATGTTTGTGGGGTTCCCGTCTGACTAACCAACGTATTATCTACAAAAACGGGTTGCGTCCAAGTGTAAAAAGCTGCTCCAGATACGGAGGCGGTAATTGACTCCCCTATACAAATTTCATTATCCGACAACGAAAGTTGAACAATTGGTATGGGCTGAACCGAAACAACAACTGGTTGAGAGATAGAACAACCATTTCCATCCGTTCCTGTAACTATTAAATTCTGTGTGGTTGAAGGTGATATTGTCAAAACACCTGTTGGGCTTACTGATCCAATTGTTGGTGTCCAAGTGAAAAAGTTCGTGCCAGATGGAACCAAAACCGCAGTTCCTCCTGCGCAAATAACAGTGTCTGAGCAAGAAATAATTGGCAATGGATTTACCACTAAATTAAGGGTTACAGTTGAGTCACAGCCCGAAGCTGATTGAAAAACCTCCGTATATTGACCAGAATTAGTTAAGGTTTGTGAACCGAAGAAATAATTGTTTCCTTGACACAAGGATGCAGAAACAATATTTGTGTAGATTGGATTTATTACCAAGTTTAAGGTTACGACTGAATCACAACCATTAATCGACTGAAGAGAATCGATGTAAGTTCCGGGTATTGATATATTTTGTCCACCAAAAGGATAGTTCTCATTTTCACAAATGCTAGCGTTTAATATTGTTTGCAAGTTCGGATAAACAAGTACTTGAACTTGGTCTGTAGTGGAACACAAACCTGGATTATTGGCAAATAAAGTGGTGACAGTATAGCTTTGCGTAATTGCAGTTGAGCCCGCGTTTAATAAAGTAACGGTAGGATTTGAGATCGTTGGATCGCTTAAGCCAGTTGTTGGAGACCAACTGTAAAGATAGTTTGGGTTATTTGCCGAACCAATTTGAACTGATTCATTGTTGCAGGTTTGTACATTTGCTCCTGCATCTGAAACAGCTTGATCGGTATAAATAATTGCATTTCTAATGGAGTGCTGATCTGTAGCTCCTCCTGTTGAAGCCGTAAATCCCATATATCCTGCAAAATTGATCGGGAAGTTTGCTGTGAGGTATTGAATGTTGTTAATAAACAAGGTTACAATCCCATTCACATAGGTGATTTTTACAGGCTGATAGTTGTTACTTCTCATAAAACCTAAATTCCCTGCAGTATTATTCAGTTTTACAATACCTGCTATGCATTCATTATACCCTATTCCAGAGTACATTTGAAGTTCAGGATTTGCCCCACAGCCGTTATCCCACGTATCCAAAATAACTTTAAGACCATTGGCTGTCCCTGGAATACCTACTCCTCCTCCATTTACAAAACCTGCTGGAGGCACATCCAAAAAGCAAAAAGCAAGACCATCAGCGGCACTACCTCCCCAAATACGGTAATCAAATTCCACAGTCCATTTCGGACAAATTGATGGATTTATTGGGGTAGAAAAAAAAACACCGCCACTTTGATTTCCTGATGCGTTGGTTAAAATCAATTCGTTGGAATTGGCATCAGTATCTCCTTGCGTATCTCCAACATAGGCATTTCCGGTTAAATTCCACCCAGTTGTATTTAAATTCGGATTACCCGTTAATTGAGCAAAAACGAATGTTTGAGAAAAAAGAGGCGCATAGGAAATAATGCAAAGAAAAATACAATAAAAAATCGATCTTGAAATCATAAAAAGTTGACGTAGATTGAAACTAAAAGTTGCTAAAGATACAAATTATTCAATTTTAGTAGGATTTCATCGACGGAGATGACTTCTACCTTGACCTATTATTTTACAACCGAACGCTGAAACTATTTAACGGCAACTTAAAGAAGCTAAAATTATCTTCCTACTTAACCAACTTCCGATACTTGATTCGTTTCGGACCAGCGTCACCCATGCGTTTTTTGCGGTTTTCTTCGTATTCGGAGTAACTTCCCTCATACCAATAAACCTGAGAATCGC
>CAMBBW010000159.1 GCA_945863425.1 Lishizhenia tianjinensis | reverse complement strand
AATAAAGAAGCTAAGCTTCCTGCTAAAATGATTTTTTTGTTCATATGTATTTCTATTTAGTTAACTCTACCAATTTCTCTTCGGGCAATTATTTTATTTCCATTATCCAAGGTTATAAAATCAGCGCATTTATTAGAACGAGCTCCTCCCACGCTTTTTTCGTAATTGAAGTAAAATGTCACTTTGAACTCACGCTGCGTATTTGTTTCACGAATTAATGTGATATCTAGAATTTGATGTTCTTTTGATACATAAGCATTGTAACTTGGTAATTCTGTTTTTGAATATGAACTTCTCAGAGAAGAACTGTAGTATCGATTAATATATTCGTTCATTGATGAATAATCGAAAGCGTAATCAAAGTCACTGTAAAAATCTCGAATTACAGAAACTTGATTGTTCTCACTTGGCATTGAAGCATATACTTGTCGCTCTTCTGTTTTATCAGCAGGGGTATTTTGATCTGAAGATTTTTTATTAGATAAATCAAATTTTTCCCGCTCTAATTCAATTTTCTTTTTTTCAAGTTCTAATTTCTCTTTTTCAATCTTAAGTTGTTCTTCATTGGACGACCCACAAGAAACGGCGCTGATAGAGAGGACAACAATGCTAATGAGTTTTTTTGAAGCGTTTAATAATTTCATTATACTTTTTTTCAAATTTATAGAAATTAATGAGAAAAAAGTGCCTTTACTTAAATTATTTTTCTGACACCTCAAGCATAAATTCCGAAGTCTTATGAAAGGTGATGTCCGGATAATCTTTTTCAGCCATACTTAATAAAAAGGTTGTTTCAGCCAAAAAAACAAGATTTTCATCTTTGTCAATCGCTAAATGATTTGCTTTTGCTCGTTTAAAAGAATCTAGCTGCTCTATGTTTTCAGTAGTTACCCAACAAGCTTTGAAATAATTCCGAGGTACAAAGCGACAATTGGCACCATATTCATTTATCAAACGGTGACTAATCACTTCAAATTGAAGCTGGCCAACGGTTCCAACAATTTTTCTATTACCGGGTTGTTGTATAAATAACTGCGCAACTCCTTCATCAATTAACTGTCGAATACCTTTTTCCAATTGTTTTGATTTCATGGGATCTAAATTTTCCAATTCCATGAATATTTCAGGAGAGAAACTTGGAATTCCTTTATACATCATTATTTCACCTTCAGTAAGTGTATCTCCGATTTTGAAATTTCCAGTGTCATACAAGCCAATTACATCTCCCGGATATGCGTCATCAATTACACTTTTATCTTGTGCCATAAATGAAGTTGGATTGGCAAATTTCATTTTCTTATTAAGTCTCACATGCTGGTAAAATGTATTCCGTTCAAATTTACCAGAAACAACACGTAAAAAGGCGATTCGGTCCCTGTGTTTTGGGTCTAGGTTCGCATGAATTTTAAACACAAATCCACTGAAGTTATCATCTGTTGGTTCCACGTTTCTTTTATCTGTTTCTCGTCCTCTTGGAGATGGCGAAATTTCGCAAAAAGTATCTAATAATTCTTTGACCCCAAAATTGTTAACAGCTGATCCAAAAAACACAGGTGCAACATCCCCTGCCAAATAATTTTCACGATTAAATGCGTCATAAACGGCCTCAATCATTTCCAATTCCTCGCGTAATTCAGCAGCCGGCATATCACCAACAAGTTCATTTAATGCAGGGTCATTTATGTCCGAAATTGAAATTATTTCATTGGAAATTTTAGTCTTATTTGCTGCAAAAAGATTTAGTCCTTTTTGATAGATATTATAAACGCCTTGAAATCGATCTCCCATTCCTATGGGCCATGTTAATGGTCGAACTTTAATGTCCAATGTTTTTTCGAGTTCATCCAATAATTCAAACGGATCTTTTCCATCTCGGTCCATTTTATTGATGAAAATTATTACGGGAGTCTTGCGCATGCGACAAACTTCCATTAACTTTTTAGTTTGCTCTTCAACCCCATTCGCACAATCAATTACAAGAATAACACTATCAACTGCGGTCAGCGTGCGGAAAGTATCTTCAGCAAAGTCTTTGTGACCAGGGGTGTCAAGGATGTTAATTTGTTTACCGTTGTATCCGAATGCCATAACCGAGGTAGCAACTGAGATTCCGCGCTGTTTCTCAATTTCCATGAAATCGGAGGTAGCCGTTTTTTTGATTTTATTATTTTTTACTGCTCCTGCGGTTTGAATTGCGCCACCAAATAGAAGAAGCTTTTCTGTTAAGGTCGTCTTACCAGCATCGGGATGTGAGATTATTCCGAATGTTCTTCTTTTCTCAATAGCTTCAAGGTTTTTCATCTGTAAAAATTCTTTATGTTGATATCAAATAGCGGGCAAAAAATAGTAAACTACGAATAAACAAAAAAGACTGCACATGGCAGTCTTTCAGGATGTATAAAATATTTCCTTAATATATCTCGTTTGCAGCGAAATGAAATTTACCTTCGATTTCAGCATTTTCGTCAGAATCTGAACCATGAACGGCATTACGTCCTTTACTTTCTGCGTAATATTTACGGATAGTTCCTTCAGCAGCATCAGCTGGATCAGTAGCTCCGATCAATGCTCTAAAATCTGCAACTGCATTGTCTTTTTCTAAGATTGCTGCTACAATTGGTCCTGATGTCATATATTCTACCAATTCCCCATAAAATGGTCTTTCAGCATGCACTTCATAGAATTTTTGAGCTTGTTCTGTTGTTAATTGGGTATATTTCATCGCCTTGATTGTAAAACCAGCTGCGATAATCATGTCGATAATTTTGCCTGTGTAACCGTTTTCAATTGCATCCGGTTTAAGCATTGTAAAAGTTCTGTTTGTTGCCATTTTTTTGTTTATTTCAATAATTCGGGTGCAAAGATAGTATTATTTCCATGAGTTTCAGTCAATTATTTTCAACTCTCGAAGGAGTTTTGTAATTTTGTGGAAAATTTTATGAAACTTTATAAAGAATGAATACAACAGAAAAACTTACCTACAAAGTAAAAGATATCAGTTTAGCTGATTGGGGTAGAAAAGAAATGAAATTAGCTGAGGCTGAAATGCCCGGTTTGATGGCTTTAAGAGATGAATATGGGAAAGAAAAACCATTGGCAGGTGCACGTATTGCTGGTTGTTTACACATGACAATTCAAACCGCTGTTCTAATTGAAACATTGGTTGAACTTGGAGCAGAAGTATCTTGGTCTTCTTGTAATATTTTCTCTACTCAAGATCATGCTGCTGCGGCTATTGCTGCTGCTGGAATTCCTGTTTATGCATGGAAAGGTATGAATGAAGAAGAATTTGATTGGTGTATTGAGCAAACATTATTTGCTTTTAAAGATGGAGAGCCATTGAATATGATTTTGGATGATGGAGGTGATTTAACCAATATGGTTTTTGATCGCTATCCTGAATTGACGGAAGCAATCAAAGGATTATCTGAAGAAACTACAACAGGAGTTCATAGATTATACGAGCGTATGAAAAATGGTACATTAGTTATGCCAGCAATCAACGTTAATGATTCTGTTACTAAATCTAAATTTGATAACAAATATGGATGTAAAGAGTCATTAGTAGATTCAATTCGTCGTGCTACGGATGTTATGATGGCAGGTAAAGTAGCTGTTGTTTGTGGATATGGTGATGTTGGTAAAGGTTCTGCTGCTTCATTACAAGGTGCAGGCTCTCGTGTAATTGTTACTGAAATTGATCCAATTTGTGCGCTTCAAGCTGCGATGGATGGTTTTGAAGTGAAACGATTGGATTCTGTTGTTCATTTAGGTGATATCATCGTTACGACAACAGGTAATAAAAACATCGTTGTTGGTCGTCATTTCGAAAAAATGAAAGACAAGGTGATCGTTTGTAATATTGGACATTTTGACAATGAAATTGATATGTCTTGGTTGAATAATAATTTTGGTTCAACAAAATATACGGTAAAACCGCAAGTGGATATTTACAACGTAAATGGAAACGAAATTATCATTTTAGCTGAGGGTCGATTGGTGAATTTAGGTTGTGCGACTGGTCATCCATCTTTCGTTATGTCTAATTCTTTTACCAACCAAACATTGGCTCAATTAGAATTATGGCAAAATTCTGCTAATTATGGCAATGATGTGTATATGCTTCCAAAACATTTAGATGAGAAGGTGGCACGTTTACACTTAGCCAAAATTGGTGTTGAATTAGAGCGATTATCTGATGATCAAGCAGATTATATTGGCGTAAATGTAGAAGGGCCATTTAAATCCGAGCATTATCGTTATTAATCAAAATAAATGATTTTAATTGTGAAAAGAGGAGCCTTGTGTTCCTCTTTTTTATGTTGAAAAAAGGACAATTGAGATTATTTTAAACTGGAGCTCTCTTTTTTTGAACAAAATGCTTTTAAATTAAAATTATTCTTGTAAATTTGCACTCCATTTTGGGATTAAAACAGACGATTATGAAAAAAGATATCCATCCAGACGATTATAGACTTGTAGTTTTTAAAGATATGTCAAACGAATATTCATTTATTTGCCCTTCTTGCACTCAAACAAAAGATACTATTGTTTGGGAAGATGGAACTGAATATCCACTTGTTAAATTAGATATTTCTTATAAATCTCATCCGTTCTTTACAGGTGTTCAACAATTTGTGGATACTGCAGGACGTATTGATAAGTTCAAAAACCGTTACGGTCGTCACATGAAATAAATTCAAGTGAATATATATTTAAAGGCTACTCCAACGAGTGGCCTTTTTTATTGCTTGTTATCTTGGACTAACGAATAAATAGAATGATAAACAGTTCCAAATCAATATTAAAATAGCATTAATAATTAATTTGTTTATTTGAAAGCAAAGTTAATTGACGGGCGTGAATGAGTTTTCCATTTAACACAAAAAAAAGGCAGGATAACCTGCCTTTACATTTTTTCAATCGTATTGTTTACTGCTTGATGAAACGAACAGTTTTCAATCGATTTTCATTTCGAATAACCAAAGAATATATTCCATTGCTTAATTGAGAAATATCAAATGAATCTTGGGTTGAAGCTGTTCGAATAATCCGTCCAAATCCATCTTGAATCTCGTAAACATCTGAATCTTGTAGTCCGCTTATTGTGATGCTAGTGCTTGCCGGATTTGGATATACCTGAATTGTGTTTCCTGCGATTGTATTCAACCCTACATATTCATAATACATTTGATCATAGGCAATCAACCATTGTGGGTTTGAACGTAAACCACAGTAAAGTTGTAAAATGACATTGTAGGTTCCTGCATTACC
>CAMBBW010000158.1 GCA_945863425.1 Lishizhenia tianjinensis | reverse complement strand
ATGCGACCCAAACGCTTTATTTCGTTCACCCTCAAATTGAGGCTGTAGAATTGTTCAATAATGAAATAAACACGCTACTGCATCGTGGACCCGATCGTTTGGAACAACTACGTCTCGATTCGGAAGTTGCAAGTATGTTAGACGGAATTTCGATGAAGCTCAGTCAGATGACCATAAATTTTGGGTGGGATTCCATGCACTCAGTAGATGAATTGGCACAACGCTTAAGACAAGAAGATATTCGTTTTTATGAACTGGGGATTTTAACCCGAAGAGCCATGGAGTCCATTCTGAAATCATTGATCAATTCAGATAGTTTCATGACCCTATCAGATATGGTTTTCGAACTCAGACGCTTTAATATCTCATCGTGGATGTTGACCTACATGCATACTTTACGTTCTTTTGGAAATTTCTTGGCACACGATACCGATAATAATGATCCGTCTATGCAAATGACAAAAGAAGACATTCTTTTTTTCATCAAAGCGCTCGATCGATTCGTGGATATTATCTCCAATCATTGCCGAAATTAAATGATGTGCAGATATATTGCATAGTTCGTTTGTATCCTTGTTTATTGAAATTAAAATCTGGCTCATGTCAGGTTAAGTACTAACAAAAAATTAAATAAACATGATTATTGAAATCAACAAGGACAATTATGAAGCAATCGTCCAACAAAACGAAAAACCCGTATTGCTTGACTTTTATGCAACTTGGTGTGGACCATGCAATGCTTTCTTTCCAACCATTGAAAAATTGGCTGAAGAATTTTATGATACCGCGATTATTGCAAAAGTATGCTTGGATGAAGAATTCAAGTTTAATCAAGACATCGGAATACAGTTTGGGGTCATATCCATTCCCTCTGTTGTTATTCTCAATAAAGGAGAAATTGTTGGAACGAAAATGACAGGAATAAAATCAAAAGAAGAATATCGGTCAATTTTATCTAAACTACTTTAAAACAATATTATGGAAACAATGAGAAACGTTGAAAATATAAAGAAATCCTTAGCGATTTTCTTGGAGATGGAGAATGTTAATTTCACAACCGTGGAGGATAATGAACGACGTATTTTGCTGCACATCAATTATAACTTCAACCAGGGTACGGTGGGCTATTACATTGATTATCAAATTAAAAATGATCTTATTCAATTTATGTGCTACACCAACCAACATATTCCGGAAGCTAAGCGCACTGAAGTTCAAACCTACTACAGTCTAGTCAATAATAACAATACACATTGGGGTACAATTCACCTCAATGTAGAAACGGGAGCTACCTTTTCAAGATCCTCGCTTGTGCTGGATGACATTCAGGATGTGAGCACGACTCTAATTGGTCGGTATTTTTCAATCAATAATTACAATTTAGGAAACTACTTTGAAGGTGCATTGAAAATTGGATATGGAAATAAAACGGCAGCAGAAGTATATCACGAGGTTATAAATGCAGTTGATACACGATTGAATTGATTGCCTAATTTTACACTTTAAATAAATACATAGTCAGACATGTCAGATCACATGAAATTTAAGGATTTAGGCGCTATTAAACTGGGAGAATTGGCATTTGAAATTGGCGATTACACCTGTGCGCATGATCATTTATTTAAAGCTTATAATAAGTTAAAAGATTATCAAGGCGACGATTTTGGAACGAAGTTATTGATGGGTGATATAAGCTTTAAAATAAAGGAATCCATTGGAAAACAAGGTGAAGGAAAATCAATTTTATTGTACGAAACATGGAAATTATCCAAGAGTTCATTTGTTCGTGGAAAACAATGCGACAAATCGCTTTTCTTGGATAAATTCAATAAAATGGATCGAAATCCTATCTCACCAGAAACACAAGCAATTTTTAATAGAGGACATGAATTCGAGGATTTTGTTAGAGAAAATAGATTTCCAGGTGGAACCAATGTGAAGGAAAAAGTAGGTAATTTCTTTTATTTCAATTCGTACACCAAATATTTAACGGAGGATTCGACTACAAGTGTGATTTATGAAGCTTCCATTATTGAGGATGAAGTATTGGTCATGTGCGATATCCTTGTCAAGAACGAAGATGGGAAAATTGATGTTTTTGAGATCAAACTAAATAGAGAAATAAACGATGCTATAAAATCCGATTTAGCTATTCAATACACGATTTGTAAGAAACGATTTGGAGAACAATTAAATTCATTCAATCTAATCCTTCGTTCAAATGAGAAAGATCAACCATATAAAATCATTGATGTAACTGAGGATGTATCTAAACTAACTCATGAAGTTGAAACGCAAATTGCTCATTTTAAAAATGTACTCATGAAACAGGAACCAATCATTTCAATCGGGAGTCAGTGCGCTAAACCGTACGCTTGTGATTTCACGAATTATTGCGGAGCTAGAATTAGTTGATCCTCCTATTACTTATATACTGTTTGCATCTGTTCTATCCGATTTTGAATAGTCAAACGCAAAGATTCAGGTGAAAGCACTTCCACGTCTTCACCATAGGATAGAATAACTTGTTCTAACTCAAGGTTTGGAATCAATTTTAGGGTTACTAAAAATCCTTTATCCGTCCATTTATTGCGTTGACTTTCGTGCAAAGGTTTCGTTTCAGCATATTTACCTCGTTTTTCATTGAAAAGCAATTCTATTGTTTCAATTGGCTTTTGATATCTTGTAACGCCTATTATTTCAGAGAAATGATAATCCCAATCCAAATCTGTTGAAATATAGGCCGCTTTAGCTTCCTTGATGGCATGAACTCTATCCAATGAAAGTGTCCATGTTTCAATGCCTAATTCCTCGTTAAGTCCAAAAATAAACCACCTGCCGTTATATTGTTTTAAATAATAGGGATGAAAAATGAAACTAAATGATCCACCAGTAAATGGTGTGTAGGTAACCCAAAGCACTTTTTTTTGAACGATGGCATTGAAAAAGGGTGAAATCCAATTGTAACCAGTGTAGTCAATATTGGATTCAAAGGAAACAACTTTTTTATCACTACCACCAAATTTGTTCTTAAGTATTACATTCATGCCTTCCACCCATTCAAACCCTGGACTACCAGAAAAACGTTGAAATAACTCCAAGGCGCTCTTCATTTGCTTTGCCTCCGTTTCATTCAACGGACTGTTGTAGATAGAAAAATTTGGGTCGCTGTAAAAATAAACGTGATTATTTGTGTCTGATTCTTCCTCTGTTCTTTTACTAATAAGAGGAGCATTGTATCCCGCTTCGCTTCGCATGAATTGAATATCTGATCGAAGTTGGCGCGTGTTTATGCCACTTCCATTTGGATTATCCTCCAATAAAGCAATGTTTACCTCATTTAATAGGTCATCAATGGTATATTTTCTACCCGAATTCTGAAAACATCGATCGAGGGTTTTGTAACGAAGCAGAGCATTTTTATTGGTTGCCATAGGGAGAAGATTTTGAAGTTTAGACAAAGATAATTATTCTGTGCAGAAATCTTGCATAGTATTAAAAACTATTTCAATAATCGTAAGGATCGGTGTCATAATCATAGTCTTTGCCCGTGTAACTTTCAATCCAACGCATATCCATATCGTGCTCCCATTGTTTCCCTCTACCTGTTGATTTTGATTCTGAAGTAAGAATACTGATGAGTACAAACATGACCATCAAACAAAGCGCAACCACAAACATCGGCCAATAATCAATGCTGTAATTTAACGTTAGAACAGAACAGATCCAATTGAACCCATGCATCAACAACCAAGATAATGGCAGTGCAATAAGAATAAAAATTAAGGAAAATACGGTTAGTACAAACAACCAAGATATCAAATTTCGAAAAGTTAATTTTCGATTTTTAAATGTGTTTTTAGAGTTCATAATTTATTTTCATTTTAGTTATAATAGAGCGCATCTTGTCTTTTAAGTACAGAGGTTCTCGTATGGTAATGTCTTGACCATACGTAAGGAGTAGCGCTATAAACTCCCTGTTTGGAATAATTTCAATTCTAATTTCGTAGAAATCATCATCTATTTTTTTAATTCGCTGAGTGGGGTGCAAGGGCTTTGTCTGCACAAATGGATAGGTTTCTTTATTGACCTGAAGCGTAATTTCTTGAGGTTCTTCATCGTATCGAATTACCCCTACAATATCATAGAAGTAATCTTCCCAATCAATTATACATTTTTCAAAACTTAGTTTTGGATTGATTTTCAAATTTTTTATCCGATCCAATGGTAGGTGATAAGTTGGAAGATTCTGTTTTTGGTGTTTTCCAAATATATACCATCGATTGGCATATTGTTTTAAATAATGAGGATGAAAGACTACAGAGCGCGGTCGTTTACCAAAAGGTTCGTAATCAAACTCCACAACTTGTTCGTTAAGAATTGCATTGAAGAGAATAGGCACTAACTCATTGCCGACATAATCTAGGTTTGATTCGTAAGCAATGATTGGCTGTGAACGTTTGATGTATTGATCATCCAAGATGGATCCAATTTGATTTAACCAACCAAAATCTTCGCGGCCTTCAAACAAACGGAGAACAGAAATTGCTTGATCCAATGATTTTAATTCTGTTTCGTTCATCGTAGATTTTGAAATAGTAAAAGGACTATCGTAGCAATAAATACGTTCTCTGCCTTTGATTTTCTGGATGATAGGAGCATCGTATCCTTCTGAACTCATCATGAAACGTATATCTACCCGCAATTGATGCTCACTGATCCCATTGTAGTCAGGAAATTTCTCCAATAACACACGATCAACCTCTTCTTTTAGGTCCTTGAACGTGTATTCTTTCATTGTATTACAAAGACATCTATCAATTACTTTATACCTTAATAGTGCATTTTTATTCTGACTCATTTTCTAATTTTTTTTGAAATAGAGAATTACCGAACTCCAAAGATTTCTTCTCTTGTTAAATCGATTGATAATTCGAATGGCTTTTTCGCATTGTTTTTCGTCGAACATTCCAAAATGGGTTTCTTCTTTGGGTAAATTCATCTTTGACGCAAGCCATACATAAGCTGCATCTCTTGATTTGATGACCTTGCTTTCCCACAAAGGATCAAAAACAGCGTGTGCCTCCATCTTTTTTTGTCTCAAGGATCGATCGGCCAAGCGTCCCAATGATAGTCCTCTTCGGTAGGTGCCAACATAATGATCAGAATCCATCGTACATTGAATGAATTTTTTATCGTAATTCGAATAAGGCCCAAAAATAGCCTTATCGTTTACCACTTTTGTATCACACTGACAATAGGGACAAACTTTACCAGTAAGTATATTTTTTTTGGCTTCT
>CAMBBW010000157.1 GCA_945863425.1 Lishizhenia tianjinensis | reverse complement strand
ATTTTATTGTAAGACCATTTTACTTGTTTACCCAATCTTTTTAGATTCGCTTCCAAGAAATCTGCTTCATGCATGTTTTTCCCTCCTTCATCTTCTTCACTCTTCCACAAGTTTGGAAAACGTTTTTCAATTTCTGAAGGCATTAATCCAGCAAAAAATGCATTTCGCGCATAGTGTGTGGCTGTTGGTAAAATGGAATAAATGATTTCTTCTTTTTCAACCTTAAACCATTTTGCAAATTCCGGTTCCAATTTCTTCCACTGATCAAAACGCAAATTATCAATTACAAGAACAACGGTTTTTTCTTTCCCAATGTGCATTGCGATTTTATCCTTGATAACTGTATGCAACAATTGAGGACCTTCCTCTACCCCATTCAACCAATCTGTGTAATTAGACTCTATGTATCGACAAAATTGTTGATTGGCCTCCTTTTGCTGCATTTCAAGAATCTGGCGCATTCCGGTATCTTGCGATTTTTCCAATTCTAAATCCCAATACACCAATTTTGAAAATAGCTCTGTCCACTCATCATAATCCAACCTTCCACTCAACTGCATTCCTAATTGCCTAAAATCTTGTTGATAGGCTGTATTTGTTTTTTGAGAAACTAACTTTGAGCTATCTAAGTTTTTCTTAATACTCAATAATATTTGGTTTGGATTTACAGGCTTAATCAAATAATCAGCGATTTTACTGCCAATTGCCTCCTCCATAATATGTTCCTCCTCACTTTTTGTAATCATAACAACTGGAACATTCGGTAAAAGGTCTTTTATTTTTGGTAATGCATCTAGACCCGAGATACCTGGCATATTTTCATCCAAAAAAATGATGTCAAAATCGGAATCCCGACAGACATCTATTGCGTCAGAACCAGATTTCACCGTTTGTACGGTGTATCCTTTCGCTTCTAAAAATAAGATATGCGGCTTCAATAAATCAATTTCATCATCCGCCCACAAAATTCTACCTTGCATATTACTTATATTTATTAGTTTTGAATAAAATTACAGTTTTGCGCCCACAGTTTAACCGAAACAACAAAAAGAAACTCTTTAACGATCCGGTATACGGATTTATTACAATTCCTGATGAAATTCTATTTGATGTAATTGAACATCCGTTCATGCAACGGCTAAGAAGAATAATGCAATTAGGATTAAGTCACTTGGTTTACCCCGGTGCTTTACATACTCGTTTTCATCATGTTTTAGGTGCAACGCATCTGATGAGCATGGCAATTTCAACTATACGCCGGAAGGGTCATGAAATTACGCTGGAGGAAGAAAGAGCTGTTTTATTGGCAATCCTGTTACACGACATCGGACATGGGCCATTTAGTCATGCATTAGAATATGACATTGTAAATAACGTAAGTCATGAAAAGATATCGGGCTACTTTATTCAAGAACTAGCAAAAGAATTTGGTTCTGACTTAGAAAGAGCCTTCCTTATTTTTCAAAATACGTATTCGAAACCATTTTTACATCAACTGGTATCGAGCCAATTAGACATGGATCGACTAGATTACTTGAATAGAGATAGTTTTTATTCGGGAGTATCAGAGGGAATTATTGGAAGTGATCGGTTAATCGACATGCTTACTGTTTCTGATGGCAATTTAGTGATGGAAGAAAAAGGGATTTATTCCATTGAAAAATTCATTGTTTCAAGACGATTGATGTATTGGCAAGTATATTTGCACAAAACGGTTGTTGCGGCAGAACATATGCTCATTCATGCCCTGAGACGCGCCAAAGAATTAACGCAACAAGGAGAAACTTTATTTGCAAGTCCACCTCTCGCCTATTTTCTTCAAAATAATGTCTCAGAAATTGATTTTGAGAATAATCCAACAGTATTAGCCAATTTTGCCTTACTGGATGATTACGATATTTTAGGAGCTATGAAAATATGGCAACATTGTTCCGATCGCGTTTTATCGTTACTAAGTTCCGGTTTGGTGAATCGAAATTTATTTAAGATTGAAATATCAAAAGAACCCTATAGTGAAGATCGAATTTCTCTTGAAAAAGAAATTATCAAATCAACCTATAAGTTAGAAGATGATGAGTTAAAATACTTTGTTTATACCGATATACTCAGTAACAAAGCATATAATCAGAACAAGCAAAACATCAATTTATTAATGAAAAGTGGCGAAATTATCGATCTATCAAAAGCATCAGATAATTTAAACATTTCTGCGCTCGCTCAACCGGTTGAAAAATATTTCATTTGTTACCCAATTTAATTGATTATGAACTCATTGAAACAACTTCGCATATTAGCCTGGGTGGAAGGTTTTACCTATCTTGCTTTCGGTTTGACGATGCCACTTAAGTACATATATCAACTGAAAGAACCAAATTATTACGTGGGCATGCTTCATGGAGTATTTTTTATTGCCTACATAATTTGGGTGTTATGGGTTGGTTTTCAATACAAATATTCACTAAAAAATATTTTTATTATGTGCTTTGCTTCTTTGTTTCCTTTTGGAACTTTCTGGGTAGATCATACATATTTGAAAAAAAGGGCTCAATAATTGCCAATATCAACCGTTTTAATATAAAAATGAAAGTATACCTACTGACACTTGTTTTGTTTTTTCTTTTTAACAGCTTAGCTCAACCAGTCGTACCATTTGTTGATTTCAATAATTATTTCCGGGTTTTCGAAAATAATAATTTTAGAACCATTGAAATGCAACCTATTAAAAGTTATCAAGCGGGCGATGAGTTTGTTGCTTATATGGACAACCGAGAAAACCTTCGAATTTTTGATGGAAAAGAACGTAAGGATGTCACGAATATGAATATTAAATTTTCAATATCGGATCACTTATTGGCGTATAATGTTGGTCCAACTTTAAATATCTGGGACGCAGGAAAACTAAGAACACTAACCTATTTTAGTAAAAATTATGTTGTAAAAGATAGTATCATTGTTTACGAGGACACTAGATACAATTCAGTGAATGTTTATTACAACAAACAAACCTACCCCTTGTATACGATTACGGGAGAACTATACATGCCAACGGCAATTGGTGATAACATCGTTGCTTTTAAAGACAACGGAAGTTTTTACAAAGTCTTTTATCGTGGTCAGATTTACGATTTAGGGGTTTGGAATAATGAAATTGACTTCAAGGCAGGATGCGATATTTTATGTTTTAATGATCCAACCCAACGCAGTTTTGCATTATTTGAAAAAGGTGAATTCTTAGATGTTGAATCACAATATATGAAAAAATATAAATCCGGAAGAGGGTTTATAGTATACGAAGATTTGAACGGAAACCTCTGGCATTATAAGGATGGTGAAAAAACAGAATTATCGAATTTTAGTCCTTCTTTCTGGGAAGTACAAGATGATATGGTAATTTGGGGAGAGAACAACTATGTTTTTTCGTTTTCAAATGGAGAGAAAAAAGAAGTTTGTAATTTCATTCCTAAAGATTATCTTTTGAAAAATGGCGCTTTTGCATTTCGGAACATTGCTGGAGGAGTGAGTGCATTTGTAAATGGAAAAGTGGAGGAAATCACCCTACAAGGGGATTCAGAATATTCAATCTACGGGAACGTTGTTTTGGTCAAGCTATTCAATAAAAGTTATATTGTTTTAAAAAATGGAGAAAAGTTTTTTTCATTATAAATAATCACAATAGCTAATTTTTCGAGCCACTACAAACACTTTTTTTATATCTTCGAAAAAACTAATTTATGGGTATAGTAAATTCATTCGTTAATCAAATCGGTAGAGAAATGGGACGTGATGCTTACAGAGGCATTAAAAATCCTGTAAAACAACAACGAAACCAAGTAAACTACCTTTCAACCGAAAGTTTGCTTGAGCAAATAAAGAATTTTGAGCTTCAAGAAAATCAGGAAACCTCAATGAGGGAAATAAACAACTTGGTTGAAAAATCAGAAAATACGGATCCAGAAGATTTTGAGTGGCAACAATTGTTTTTTGAAATTGACAATAAAATTGAATTTTGCAAGGAAAATCTCAGCCAAGAATTTCATCCTAAATTGGAAATACTCGACCAATTAAATGCTGATAATTTTCAAAAAGTGAAGCAAAAACACATTGAATACATAGATCGGATTATATTACATTTAGATACAAATGTTAAACAAGCAACACAAAAGAGTATTCCTCTTGCCAAACTGCTGGCTTTTTTTGGTCTAAGGGCCTATTACTTGGATGGTAAGTTGACAGTCTCCATTTATAACATCATTTTATTGTTCCTCTTTGTATTTGTTTTTTATCAAGGATTTGTTACGTATTCTTATCCAATTTCAAACGCTGGAACGATGCATATTTCTACGGTAGAGCAAATTTCAAAAGTCAGCCGAATGGGAATCAGTCTTATGGTGTGTATTTCACTATTATATATTTTCTATCTTTATTTTGCCTTCAGAAAAATCAAGCGCTATTGCAAACCGATTGAAGAAGATAAAAAATCTATTAATCAATTTCAAAAGTATTTAGGGGAATTGAAGAAATGATTGAAGAAATTAAGTCCTATATTGAAAAACAAGCAACTCTTGATCAAGAGATTTGCTGGAGATTATTCGAAATAATTGATTCAGAATATTCGGAACTTGAAAATAAAATCTGGCATGCACACCCAGTTTGGTTTATGGAAGGTAATCCCATTGTTGGAATTAGTAAGTTAAAGGATTGTATTCAACTTATGTTTTGGAGCGGGGCAGATTTTGAAGAAGAAAAACTACAGCTTTGCTCGGGTAAATTCAAAGATGCATCTATTCGTTATACTTCGCTTGAACAAGTTGAATCGGAAGAATTAAAGCGATGGCTTTCAAAAGGCAGAACAATCCAATGGGATTATAAAAACATTGTGAAGCGATAAGGAAAACTGTTAAGAATTAATTAATTGGTTCAACAGTAAAACCCTGTGCTTTCAATAATTCAATCACACCTGTTTTTCCTGGTAAATGAGCAGCACCAACGGCAATAAACGTCGATTGAACGGTAAGTTGTTTTTCAATTACAGGTATCCAATTAGCATTACGTAATTCAAGAAAATTATAATTGAATTCGGGAATTTGACTTGTTTCCGAAGCAATTAAATCAAACAAGCCACCCAAATCTTCCTTCAAATACAAATTCAGCATCATATCGAATTGATCCTGTGGATTATCTCCAAACTCCTGCATCATCATTTTCGCTTGATCCTCAACCTTGATTTTATTGATTGTCTGCATCTGAAATTGAATGGATTCCAATCCAAGAGTCGACATTTTTCGCTTTTTAGCTATTTTATTAAATTCCATTTCATACGATGCAGTTTTACCCATTTGTTCTTGTGCAATTACGGATGAAAAGAAAAAAGGCTTTAAACGAATATA
>CAMBBW010000156.1 GCA_945863425.1 Lishizhenia tianjinensis | reverse complement strand
ACCGGAGTTACTTTAGTTGCCGTCTCAATCGATGACGAAAAAACTAAAAATTCTGTATTGCCTTATGTGAACGGAAAAGCGTGGGATTTTCCTGTATTACTAGATCCGAATGGAGATTTCAAAAGGGCAATGGGAGTAAATAATGTACCTCATACTTTTCTTTTAGACGCAGAGGGCAATATCGTTTATTCGCACAACAACTACAATCCGGGTGATGAAGAGAAATTGTTTGAGGAAATCAAGAAATTAGGAGCAAAATAGTTCAAATATGGTTTCTAAAGGTCTGGTAATTATTTTTGTTTCTCTAACCTATTTTGGCTTTTCCCAAGATTTTACAAATGGCGGAACATTTACTGGAAACATTGAATCCACTTTTCAATACTTAAATAGCGATACTCTGATTGGTGCAAATCAACCCACTCAAAAAGGATTGATAAATTCCTATATGAATGTTTTTTATACCAATAAAAACTTCAAAGCAGGAATGAGACTTGAATCTTATTTGCCTAGAATTCAAGGCTATCCAAATCGGTTTGACGGAACCGGAATCGGAATGCGTTACATTGGTTATGTCAATAAATTGGTGGATGTAACATTGGGTTCATTTTACGAACAATTTGGCGCTGGTTTATCGCTAAGGGCTTATGAAGATCGAGCTTTAGGTTATGACAATTTACTGGACGGTGCTCGATTAATTGTTCGACCATACAAAGGTATTGTCTTGAAGGGTGTTTATGGTTATCAACGATTATCATTTCAACAAGGTCAAATCGTTCATGGTGATGGTGTTGTTCGCGGTGTTGATGCCGAGATTAATTTCAAGGAAACGTTCGATTCTCTTTTGAATGATAATTGGGATTTTGGACTTGGGTTTTCATTCGTAAGTAAGTTTCAGGCGGATAATGATGACGCATTAATTCTTCCTCAAAATGTTGGTGCATATGGGGGACGATTCAAAGCAAGGTACAAAAACATCAATTTTAATGGAGAATATATCCTGAAGGAACAAGATCCATCTAATGATAATAGTAAAATATATAACTATGGCCATGCGGCTATTTTTAATTTAGGATATTCTAAAAAAGGACTTGGAATCTTATTTTCCGGAAAATCGGTTGATAATATGAGTTATCGCTCCGATCGAACAAAGGATCTTCAAGATGTTTTTATTAATTACCTACCTGCTTTAAATAAAACCCATACATACAATTTAGTCGCAACATTATATCCTTATGCAACTCAGCCAATGGGAGAAGTGGCCTATCAAGCAGAGGTTTTGTATACGATTAAAAAAGGCACAAAATTGGGCGGTAAATACGGAGCAGCGGTCAATTTGAATGTATCAACCACGTATCGTCCAGTGCATCATGTTTCAGGATTTAGCCCCCTTGATTCCACCGGTGTAGCCTATTCTGCACGACCATTTGATAAAAGTGATAGTATGTATTGGAGAGATATAAATTTTAACATTACTAAGAAAATAAATAAAAAGTTGAGTTTCATTTTTTCTTATTTCAATATCAACATTAATAATGATGTCGCTAAAATTTCAAATGATGCCAAAGGAATGATTTCATCGCATATTGGTGTAATTGAGACATCCTTTAAAATAAATAAAAAACACGCAATTCGATCAGAAATTCAAGCGCTTTTCGTTGAGAAAATTAAAAAAGGAGTACCGAACGCAGGTGGAATAAATGATAAAGGAAATTGGGGTACAATTCTACTGGAATATACCGTTTCACCACATTGGTCATTTGGATTTATGGACCAGTATAATTATGGAAATCCAACTGAAAGTAAAAGGGTTCATTATCCGATTTTTACTTTCGGTTATGTAAAGGACGCAACCCGCTTTTCTATTTATTATGGAAGGCAACGCGCTGGATTATTTTGTGTTGGAGGGGTCTGTCGTTTTGTTCCAGCATCAAATGGATTAACTTTTAGTTTTACCCAAAGTTTTTAATATGGTAAAGTTCACTTTAGGCTTTTTGGTTTTGATTTTGCTGCTTTCCCTTGAATCATGCGATCATGTGGATAATCCGTATCCAAATGTGCCAAATTTAGAATTGGATACTACGCTTTATCCTGGGAATTGGAGCGATTATGTAACCAACGAATGGCCTCAGTTTTCCGCAAATACAAATGTGAATAGAAATGTATTGATTGAAGATTTCACAGGTCATCAATGTGTTTATTGCCCAGCGGCTGCAGATTTAGCTCATGCTTTACATGGTGCAAATTCTTCTAGGGTATTCGTCTCCTCCATTCACGCTGGTCCAACTGGAATAGGTGATTTTCAATTAGTTTCTCCTCCACAATATCCAATAGATTTTACTAATCCACAAGGGATTGAAATTGGAACCTACTTTGGCACTAATGACGGTGGGTTTTCTGGTAATCCACGTGGAACAATTAATCGATTTAACAATGGATATATTTTTCAAAGTCCTAATTCTTGGACTTCCATGGTTAATACTCAATTGACTGAAAATAATTTACGTGTGAATATTCAATCGGACTTAAATTATTATCCAGAAACAAAAGGAGCATTTTTACACGTCGAAATAGAAATAATTGACCCAACATTAATCAGTGAATTAGGTGTTGTTGCGAGTATATTGGAGGATTCATTAGTTGGTGATCAAAAAATGAGTGATAATTCTCATAATACTTCCTATGTTCACAGGGATATTCATCGAGGCAATTTAAATAATCAATCATTCGGACGTGTATTATCTTCTGCTGATGTGATCAATGGAAAATACTATGTCAATTATTCATTTGTGGTGCCGAATCAATTAGATGGCTCCTACAATCCTGAAAACATGCATGTATTGATATATGTGTACGATCGAACAACTTGGGAAATCTATCAAGTAATCGAACAACCAATCATTCCATAATGGGAATTTCTTCAATTTATCGTTTAGCGATGCAAGGAGCAATTGAAGCTTCTTTAAAAATAATGGAAATTTATTCAGTAGGATTTGATGCTGAATATAAATTAGATGGCTCTCCTATTACAGCAGCTGATTTGGCTTCGACTGATATTTTACATCGTTTTTTGGAGCAAACAAATATTCCAATTACGGGCGAAGAAAGTTTGAATTCTGAATTTTCAGTTAGAAAAGATTGGAAACGTTGTTGGTGTATTGATCCGTTGGATGGTACAAAAGAATTTGTAAGTAGAAATGGTGAGTTTGCCGTGAATATTGCATTAATTGAAAAAGGAATTCCAGTTTTTGGCTTAATAGCATCGCCCGTTAAAAAGGAGTTCATTATTGGTTCAAAGGAATTTGGTGTCTTCATAATTGATTTTGACAACCTGAACGATACTTCCAAATGGAAGAAAATTGAGACTCCTCTTACAATTAATTCGCCTTTGGTTATGACCTGTTCCAGGAGTCATCATTCTGGACCGGTGCTTAAATTTATCCAAGCTCTACAATCTATTTCACCAGAAATTGAGTATATAAAAAAAGGATCCTCTTTAAAATTCTTCGATTTAGCAACTGGTATCGCAGATGCATATCCACGTTTTGCACCAACAATGGAATGGGATATTGCGGCCGGACAAGCTATACTGGAAACACTTGGCGGCGTTGTTTATCATGCAGAAACAGGTGAACCTCTTCGTTATAATAAAGAGAATCTAACGAACCCAAATTTCATAGCAAAAACAAAAGTGCTTTTTGATCAAATGTCATGAGGTATTTACTTACAATCTTTGTTTTTATCCGGTTGACATTTGTATTGTTCGGTCAAAATAATCTTTTACCTACGAATCCTTTTTTTAGGGATAAATTGACGTTCGATTATTCGCAAAACGGATATTACGTCCCTTGCTTATTCCCGGCACTTGAAAATGACTATCAACCCAAGTATCCAATGGTCATTGAAGTTTATATTGATTCTGCCCAACTTAAGAAGCCGTTTTTTAAACGAGATTTTAATAAACATCTTGTTGAAATAAAAGGGAAGGACTACAACCTAAAAGTTTCTCCGGTTGGCGAATTAAATCTTGGTAACGATTTGAAAGATTCCTCCAATGCATTTTTATTCCAAAATACACGAGGCATATTGGTCGAGGGAGATATCACCAGAAATTTTTCCTTTTCTACTTCTTTTTATGAATCTCAGGCGAGGTTCAGTTCCTTCGAAAATCATTTTATTGCTAATAATGGTGAATTCTATACAACTTCAAACGGTTATATTCAACAAAATGGAATCGTTCCTGGAGCTGCACGCACGAAACCCTTTAAGGGAAATGGATATGATTACGCATTTGCAAGTGGAAATTTTGTTTACCGCCCATGGAAACAGTTGACAATCATCGCAGGGAATAATCAACAGTTTATCGGAACAGGATATCGTTCGATGTTATTAGCTGATAACAATGTGGGAACCCCCTATATGCGCTTGGATTTTAGATTGAATAGGAATTGGTCTTTTCACTACCTAAGGTCGCGATACATGAATTTAGTGCGAAAAAAAAAATATACGACCGTTGAGGGTTATTATCAACCAAAAGGGTATTCAGCAAATTTTATTACCTATCAACCGTTTAATAAATTATCAATTAGTTTTTTTGAAGGAAGTATATGGAATATGGGTGATTCATTAACAACGCGCGGATTAAACCCTTCTTTTTTTATTCCATTACCTGGTTTATCAGCACTGTTTTCATCTCAAAAAACCTACTCGATATATGGATTAAATGCAAATTTGAATTTCTTTAAAACGTATTTTTTATATAGCCAAGTTGCATTTGGTCGGAGGAAGAACCAATTTGCGTATCAAATAGGAGGTAAGGCTATTTCATGTTTTGGTATAAAAAAATTAATGATTCAATTGGAATTTAATGGAGCAATCAATGATATGTATACCTCAATACAATCTCGATTAAATTACAGCAACTACAATTTACCGATTGCTCATATCAAAGGAACCAATTTTAATGAACTCTTATTTCGAACAAATTGGGCATATAAGAAATTTTATATCGATTTTATAAGCAGTAATTTTATTCTAACTGAATACAATGAGGATGCATTACATCCTATTCAACGATTACCGACATTTAGAAACGGCGTTTTATTGAATCAGAAATTAGAAACAGGATTACGGATCAATCAAACCTTAAACTTAACGGTTTTTAGTTCAATTCTTTGGCGCAAAGAGATGCTTGATGTTGTTCAAACTAATTTTTTGTTTCATGTTGGATTTCGAACCGGATTAATGAGTCAAACAAATGATTATTAGGGTTTTATCATTTATTTTTTTATTCAGTATTTCTTGTTTGGGGCAAGGAAAGATAGGGTATCTCATTGAGGAATTACCGTTTGATTCGATTCAAGCAAGGCCTTTTGAAAATCATTCATCCATTTGGCCAAAGATAATACGCGATT
>CAMBBW010000155.1 GCA_945863425.1 Lishizhenia tianjinensis | reverse complement strand
TAAAAAAATACACCCAAAATTTCAATGGGATTCCTTTAGCAACTGTGGTATTAAAAGTGCATATTTTTAATATGAAATTGAAAGCTGATGTGAAAATGCTAAATGGAAATTCTTTTATTCTTGAAAGTTATAGATTTGAAGAAAATTATCAGTTTGAAAAAAGGATAGAAATAGAAATTATTAACAAATCAAATTTTCATTAAAAATGATAAAGAATTTACTTAATCTAATTGTAATATGATTTTTGAAGATTATTTATCCAATTTAAAAGGGGTTAAACTTCCTGATGAGTTATTAACGAAAACGTTTATTCGAAATTTTTCAGTTGAACATAGTTGGTATAAACATTTAACTGAAGAAAGAGAAAGTTCTTTTATTTTTTATATAAATAAAAACGGACTATGGGACTATTATTATCAATATGATGAAAGTCAAATTGATTTACCAAAAGAGATAAAAAGTTTAGGGAAGATTATGCTATCTAATTTTATTTTCGGCAAATTTAATAGCTTAAGGGATCAATATTTTGGCAAAACAAAACTTTCCTATGCAGAAATGCATATGAATGAAATTGCACACTTAGAAAAACATTTATTATTTGTTTTAGAAGATTTGAAAAGTCAATTAATATGATTGACATTGAATTGTTAAGAAGTAAAGGGGCTATCCAAGTTTTTCAACAAGATGGTTATTATATTCTAGTTGATATTGATTATTTCGTAATATTTCTAACTGATCAAAATAAAGAAATATGTGATAATAATAGAAATAATAAGATATCTCTATTATTGAGAGATATATTAAATAATAGAGATAAATTTAAACCTAATATTATTTTAACTCTTTATGACCAAGTATATAATGATTTAATTTTTCGTATAGCAATTTTAGAATTATTACCTGACTTAATGAAAACTGAACTTTGTATTGCTTACCATTTTGAAAACAAAACATTTCATGAAATTAAAATAACACCCTATTTTGACAAGACCTTTGAGCGTGATGGATTTGTAAAAGGTAATGCAGGTACTAGATTTTTTGCTAATGAGTGTTTATTATTTGATAATCAGGAAATGAGATATTTTTAAAATTAAAATGGTACCAAGATATCATCAACTTTTGTATATAATACAATTTTATCTTTTAATAAATATTCTGATTCGATTGAAATTTTGTTACAGTTCATGATGTCCTTGATTTTATTTTTATTTACAATAAAAGCCAATTCAATATACATTGAATTTAAGAGGATATAACGAACAACAATTGTTTTTGAGTTTAAATTACATCCTTTGCATATACCTTTTTCTATAAATAGAATTTTATTTTTTTTAATAACTTTTGTAAGGGTTTTAATAAAATCCTTTTTAGTCAAAGAATGGTAATAATCTTCTTCAAGAATCTCATTGAGAATTTTAAATTTTTGATTTTGAAGTGAAAAATTAAAAACATCAATAGGTGAAATTATATTCATTTTGAAATTTGTTTAATGGGCTATTTCAAAATTAGCTAATTGACTTAATTAAAGCGTCAAAGACACATAAACTTTCAACTTATAACCCAATAAAAGAATACAATGGATCGCATTTTTTCATTTTAAATAAAGATTAAATTGCAGTAAACCGCTTGTAAATCCTTATCCTAATTGTTTTGTTTGTGAATATCATGATGAGGAAGAAAGGAACTAATTAGTTAAAAAAAGAAAAGGTTGCTCTTTCGGGCAACCTTCACTTTCATTTAGATGAATCATTAATCTTATGATTTCTGATAAAACAACTTTGATTTTACAAATACCCAAATTCGATTGATTATTGAATTTTCTGCATCTGACGATTGAGTGAAATTCACTTTCGCTGACAATTCCGCACCTGCGTTAAATAGTGGTTTTTTCTTTTTATCCTCTGTTGTCATCATTAAATAACTTCTATGATTTTCAACGCATTGTAAGAACCGTTTTTTAAACTGTACTGTACACCATTGATTAACTGAAAAAACTCCATTTTCAACAAGAACACTTTAGCACCTGTCCCTACCGGCACAGCAGTAGGTGTCAATGTGATTGTTGAAGCAGTTCCATTGATAGCAACATTTTGAACATTTGTCAATTTGAAATCCACAACATTCGTTGCATAATTCATATTTACATTTGCACCTGTAAAACTCACATGTGTTGCACCTGAAGGAAAAACAACATCATTAATTGGAACAAGACCAGTGATAGTGATAACTCCAGTAGTAGTAACAATCGAATAAGGTTTAAATAACGTACTGCTTAACAATGCACTTGAATTGAACTCAAAACCTTTTAACAAGGCTTTCGCATTCGCATTTGACATTGAAACACCAACATTTCTTGATCCCCTAACAGATGTTGTGTCTAAATTTTTGATTGAAATCATTAATTTAGTCATACGAGAAACCACACGGTTATCTGTTGCATTTAATGCAATCGGTCGAAGTCCATCCCTTGTAAGTTTCCCTGCCTTCGCAGAACTTCCAAATTCAGCACCATTCTCCCGGGTACGTTGAAAAGCAGGATCATTCGCGATTCTGTCTTTATCAACACTTGTTTTCATTCTAGCCAAGTCTCCATCGACTGACTTGTAGAAAGTTACGTTATCTAACGTCCCTTTGATTTTGAAAAGACCATTTTGCCTTGCCATAGTTTATAGATTATTAATTGTTACAACTTTTACAATACTTGATTTTATTAATTCGATTATACTTTCTGTATAACCAGGGAGGACAAACGTCTTGTATTCCACAAGACCACAACCCTATTTTTTGACTGATTGCCAAATTCATAGTTTTTTCAAGAAAAGCACTTTTTGAATAAACGGAATAATGCCAAGCCCAACCATTACGAATCATCAGGTAGTCAATATTCTGACCATTAACTCTTGGAGACACAATCATTCGATTGTATATATCCATTGTTAATGAATCTACTATGATTTCCTTGCCTAAGATTAACTTACTAAGACTATCACGAGAATTAGTGCCAAAACTTTGTTTGAGTTCTGGAGCATCAATATTTGCGATTCTACAAGATTGCTTTTTACCATTTTTAATGATTTCAAATGTATCACCATCGTGCACACTGATCACTTTGTATAACTTTTGAGCAGAACAATGCAAACTCACGCAAACCAACAAAAAACAAATTAAAGACTTCATATTCAATACTTTTAACCAAATTTAAGGTGTATATTTAAGTATTAAAAATTCAGTTTCCGTTATTGCCGTTTATGACACAATTAGTACCAAATCGCATAGTTATTTACCCAAAAGATGTACAAAACATCACAGGTAAAAAAGAGAGAACCGCGCGCAAATTAATCAGCGACATTCGCCAATCACTTGGCAAATCAAAAAATGAGTTTGTAACAATAGATGATTTCTGTTTATTCACAGGATTGAAAAAAGAACAGATAGTCGATTTTTTAGTTTACTAAGAGTATAGTTTAAGTATTTATAGAGTATTAAACGAACTTAATTTTTAGGTATTAATTGAACAGAATAGATGAAATTTCTATATATTTGTTTCAAATAGGTTTGTATTATTTTTTCTTATATTTACCCTCAAATAGCTCTTTTTCAACTACTTTTGTTGCCTTTTTGTTGCCAAATAAGGATAAGTAATTGATATTCATCGCAAGTTATATTCTGTATTGGAAAGTAAGTAAGAATTTCCCCAATCTTCCTAAAGTCCATCTAATTGATAAGATTGAGTTGTACTAGATTCACTGTTATTCTTTATAACCTTGAAAATGAAATAAAAACAAAGAATGAACAAAACTCCTTCCATCTCTCGCATGCTCGATTTCCGTTGCTGACAGTCTTTTAACTTCTCTAATGATGATGATTATTTCTTTTTTGTGAAAATCGCATCACTCAAGCCAGCATTGACTTTGTAATCCGTCAACGTTATTGTAATCTCCCCTTTTTTATTCGGTTTGGTTTTCTTTTCAGTTGTTGATTTATTGATATCGGCAGCAACACTTTTCGGTAGTTTGAAGGCTTTCACGTCAATCTCGAAAACCAGTTCACTCGGTAAACCATAGTTCACGTTGTCGCCATACGAATACGAAGTGGTGACTGAACCGTTGCTTTTGGTGGTGATTTGCGATTTCATGATAACCGAGCGTTTTGGGTCTATCCATAATTTTGCAAGTATAATTTCATTGCTTTCACCATTTGGAATTACGGTGATTAATTTTGTCATTACGCCACCAATTTTGGTCGTGTCTCCCGCAACCGCCAAGTATGATTTCTTATTCGCCAGAAAGCCGTTGATTTCCGTGAATCCTTGTTTGGGTAGGATGACAATCCCCTTCGAAACTACTTTGAACTTATCTTTTTGCTTGAAATAGATAGTCGCTTTAGAAGGTAAGATTTTAATCATAGGAATGTTTGCTTTCACACTCGCAGTCACCGTGTAATCGTTCACTGTATTCAGCTTCGTCACAACTTTGCTTAGAATATCATTCGCTTCTTGCGCTATAACGCCAAATTGAATTGCGATGATTAATAGGGTAAGGAATTTTTTCATTATGATGTAATGTCTTTTTTGTTGAACTTGTATATAGCTATTGCTACGAGTACGATGTTGTGAACTACGAGAATGACAATCGATTGAATAATCGAAGTAAAAGGAACAGGATCTTCGAAGAAACTGCGCCAGGATGCCATGTGTGTGGTGAAAAGATAGGGTTTAATATGATCGAATACGGTAACATCCAGGCTGCCAATGATGGTAAACAAAATGATGATGGCCATCGTGGAGACAATTGGTCCTATTGAGTTTTCTGCAAATGCAGACAATGCAATGGAGAGTGTTGAAACGGTTAAAAGTGCTAAGAACGCAACACAGAACCCAAGTCCAAAACGCCATAAAATATCGGCGTCCTGCAAGATTACCAAGCCATCGCTGTTTAGTACAATTAAATCACCCGTTCCAAAAATTTGCCGTGAAACGAACAAAGCAAAAAAGCCAAGCCATAAGGTCAAAAACAAGGTGTACATGGCACCAGCAATGAATTTCGATAAAACAATGTTTGTGCGCGAAATTGGTTTTGTCGCCAACATGCGAATTGTTCCCATTGCTGCTTCACCGGAGATGAGATCGCCTGTAACCAAAGCGACCAATAAAGGAATGTGTACAATCAACATCTGCAAAATAATGAAGGCGATTAGGTTGCCATTCAAAACATCTCCATTGAACGTTAAAGTCTGTTCGAAAGTAGAAGTAACAAATGAAATGATCGAACGTCCATCCGCTTTCATTGCAAAAATGATGATTCCGACAAGCAAGGTCAAAGCGCCGATTCCTAAATAACTTCGAGGTTTCGAAAGTATTTTAATGAACTCGTTGTATGTATTTTTTAGTAACATATTATGCTTGTATGATTTTCATGAAATAATCCTCTAGTTTACGTGTTGGTTCGATGGCGTGCACATTCATGTTGTTACTGACCAACAAACGAGC
>CAMBBW010000154.1 GCA_945863425.1 Lishizhenia tianjinensis | reverse complement strand
TTTATTTCTTTAAGAACACTTTTTTCGTCCTCATCAAATTTTAATTTTTCTAGAATTTTAAGCTGATTTAACGCTGAATTGTACTCTTTTAATTTGATTAGAAATTGAATATTTATCAGATAATGCGTATAGTATTGGTCCTGTTTAATAATCCAGTTTGACCATTTTAACCCATGATTGAGGACCGATGTATCGCTTTGATTTTCCAAAATAAGGTAACAATAATCATTTAACTCATGAGGATTTATTTTGTCAATTATCTTATCGTTGAGGTTCATATAATACTTAAGAGAATCGAGTTCAGGTTTTGTTTTAGCATTGACGTATCCTAAATCAATCGTTCCAGTAATTTTTGTCCGAATCTCAGCGATTTCCATTTTTTCAAGATAAATAGGATAATTGAATGATAAGGTTGTAAGTGCAAAGCGAAATAATGGAAATTGAAGTAAGCAGGCCAAAATAACAAAGGTAATAGTGATGTTTTTTGTTGTTTGTAACAGTTGTTTTTTATGAAAGAATAGTAATATGAAAGCAAGTATTAGAGAAACAATACTTACTAGTCTTACAAAACCAGCTCCTGGCCAATGCATCATGAAAAAGATTCCGCCAATGATCGTTAGAGAAAAACAAGTGCGATAAATGAATCCTAAAATCTTGTTATTATTTGTAGTTTTCTGTCCGAAAATGAAATAGCCCGCAAGTAGAAAAACTCCTACCATCAAAAGTAATCCTGCACCAGGGAAATGCATTATTTTGAACATTAATCCTAAAAACAAAACAGCAAGTGAAATCTTATACAATTTTTTTAAAGCAATTTTATTTCGGTTTCCACTCATGAAAATACTTTCAGTGATTTCAGCATCTTCTAATTTTTCAGGAATAAAGAGGCTAAGTAAATAATGAATGAAAATAATCAAGAAGGAAATGACAATAATAGTCTGTGTTAATTTACCATCGAAATTGAACGATCTTAAAACAAAGCACAGCAATACCGATCCAATTATAAAGTAAAACACTTTTTTTTCAACTCTAAAATAGAATTCTTGAAATTGGGTAGTAACGTTCTTTAGGTATTGAACGATCAATTTCAGTTTGAAAAACAAAAAAGAGATAAGCATAATAAACGCTAACACCATGGATAGTTGTGCAGAAACGAAAAGTCCACCTGCTACAACAATCACAAAGAATGTAAAAATACCCAGCGTTCTGAAGAAGCGCATAAATTCCATAATTGGAAAAGTTTGCTCTAGACTCAAATTTCCTTGAATTAAATGTTTTCTTATCAAGTTGGTGAAGAAATTTGAAGATTCATTTGCGATACCAGAATTAACATTAATACTATTTTCTTCTTTCTCATTGTAAATTTTTGAAAGTTGAAGCGAACGGTCAATAGAATCAGCAAGATCATTGAAACGTAATCTGGAAGCTATAACAGCCAAGAAAAAAACGGAACAAAACAAGGTTAAAAATGCCATTAACGATAAAATACCGTCTTTACTCAATAGAAACTCTAATGATTTGAACGTTGAAGCAATAGAGAAATTTACAAGCTCTTCGAAAATGGTGTAAATATTCGTTGAAAAAGCACCGAGACTTTCAATCGAAACATTGCTTGAAGAGATAAGTTGAAGAAAACCACTGAATGCAAGAGCGCCGAATAGCGCAGCTTCTAGCACATATGCTTCCATTTTGTCATTGGCAGACCTCAAACTAACATCCAATTCTATTATTTCTTCATCATTCTCGTTGTGGTTTAAATTATTCTTAACCTGATTTAAATTAATTCTCTCTAACTGAGTCATTATTAAAGAAATAGACGGTCTTTTTTTGGAGAAAAATGATAAAATGACGATTAAATATAATCCGTAGACAATTGCGAAAATCGGAATAAGAACTGGATATTCTTCTTCTGCAATATTTAATGAAATAACTGAAACCAAGGTGCCAATAATTAAAATCAAAAAACAAATCAGGTAATTCCAAGGACTATGATTATTAATTATTTTCAGGTCTTTTCTGCCAATGTTTTTAAATATTTCTTGCGTTTTATGAATGATATTTTTATCTCTAAAATAACTAATTAAGAAAATAATCACAGGGATGATTAGTAATTGACTGAGAAGAAAAAAACCAGGTGTTTCGTTTATTTCACTCGAGGTAATGCTATTGGTTTTGTAATTCCAGAGGCTTATCCAACGTAGAAAAAAGTCTAGTAAAACCAATAATAATGTGCCGTCCAATTTTATTTTAAAGTAAAACTTATCTTCTTCCTTATATGAAATCCATTTGAGTACCGTGTTTTGTATTTCTGAATCGTTATTTTCATTAGCAACATAAAATTCCTTTAATTGGGTGTCTAATTTTTCAGCAAGAATTAAATCTTTATCCTTCTTTAAAAGTTCTAGGTATAGATGAATCAATTGCAAGGTCTCCGTTTTTTCACTTTCTGTCAAGTTACTTATTGAGTAAATAAAACTCGCTGTTGATTGAATCTTTGAACTATCGGCTGTGCCTGAATTGATTACAATTTTTATCTTTCCTTGAAAATATTTTTCACGGTAGATTTCTTCAACGATTTCTCTCCATTGCACCCATGTTGTTCGACTTCTCTGTTTTTCAACTTTTCGGAAATAAGTTATGAATTGAGCAACAATATAAATAGAATTCATGCAATATAATTTTTACCGTATAAAGATACTGTTTTGTTCCTTACTTTTGTGTCCCATAATTTGATAATTGGCATCCAACGAAGTAAATATTAAAAATAAACGTGCTCGCTTTGAGTTTTTCATTGAGGAAGAATTTACTGCTGGACTAAAACTGGCAGGTACGGAGATAAAAAGTATTCGCAGTGGAAAGGCAAGTATCATGGAAGCATATTGTGTTTGGCAAGATGGAGAGTTGTGGATTCGGAATATGTACATTGCGCCCTATGCAAATGCCTCATTCTATGAGCATAAAACTCGTGGAGATCGAAAATTATTATTGAATCGAAAGGAGTTAAATCGCATTGAAAAATTCTTGAAAGTTAAGGGGAATACCATTATTCCGCTAAAATTATTTTTATCAGAAAAGGGCTGGTTAAAAGTTCAAATTGCGTGTGCTAAAGGTAAAAAATTGCATGATAAACGCGATGATTTAAAGGAGAAAGATGATCGTCGTGAGATGGATCGGGCATTAAAACGATAAGATATGTAACCCGCATGAGTTGTGTTGCGTATTGGATTGCAACTTTAAAATGTACGGGCACTCATCATGGAAGAAATTATCGAACCAACTCAAAAATCGACAGTAAAGTTTTCAAGAAAATTCCTTAAAATCGCTTTGTTTCCTTTATCATTGACCTTTACTTTTTTTATTACACAGCTTTATTTTTCCAGCAAGATGGACGAAATGCGCATCGTTGAAAAAGAGTTGAAAAGTCAGCTTGCCTTGCAATTAATTGTTGCTCAAAAATTGGATATCGAAATGAACCGTGTGGAAAAACAGGTTAATGACTTTGATAAAGCTCATTCATCTTTGTTTAATGCTATTGTAGATATTGAAGACCTTCCGCAAGGAGAGGCATTTAGGCCTGATTTTGTTCAGAAGCCGAATTTAAAGGGAGCATCTGTTTTTGGTGAAATTGAGTTGCGTGCCTCTTATTTAGCGCGTAAACTTGGGAAGCAACAAAAGTTTCTGCAAACATTTTTGGCGGTTGCTCGGGATAAAGAAAGTATGATGGAAAGTATTCCGGCAGTTTGTCCGATTTATTTTTCTGATTTAAAACGAGTTAGCTCTGGCTTTGGAATGCGTAAAGATCCGATTGATTCTACTATGAAGATGCATAAAGGCATCGATATTTCGGCAGAAATTGGAACAAAAGTATATGCCGCAGGTTCAGGTAAAATTATGCGCATTGCTAGTTCCGAGGATGGATACGGCAATTGCATTGTCATTGATCATGGGTTTGGGTTTGTGTCCCGCTATGCTCATCTCAGTGGATTCAAGGTAAAAGAAGGAGATGAGGTAAAAAAGGGAGATTTAATCGGTCTTGTTGGGAACTCTGGTAGATCCACCGGCCCACATTTACACTACGAAATTGAAAAAGAAGGAGAGAAAATCGATCCTAAAAAGTTTATTAAGATAGATTTAAAAGGAGTGGATACTTATTGATTTTTACGGTAGTTTTCCACCGCATTTCTCACCGATCCAAATTCTTTCAATAGTTGAGCTGCTTGAGGTTCTTCTATTTTTAATTCATTCATAATCATTCGAGTACCTCTGCCAATGAGTTTCACGTTGCTCAATTGCATGTCCACCATCTTATTGCCTTTTACCCTTCCCAATTTTATCATTAGGCTGGTAGAAATCATGTTCAGGATTAGTTTTTGGGCGGTGCCTGATTTCATGCGTGTGCTACCGGTTACAAACTCGGGTCCAACTTCGGCAACTAAACCATGCATGGCTTGTGTGGCTAAAGGACTTCCGGGATTGCACGTGATGCCAGCAGTTAAAATTCCTCGAGTATTTGCTTCGTTGATTGCTCCAAGTACATACGGTGTAGTTCCGGATGCCGCTATTCCAACCACAATGTCATTTTCATTAATTGAATGCGTTTCCAAATCCTTCCATCCTTGTTGGGTGTCATCTTCAGCAAATTCTACCGCTTTTCGAATGGCTAGATCGCCTCCTGCAATTATGCCTACTACCAATCCATGTTCAACACCAAATGTAGGAGGACATTCACTAGCATCAACTATTCCAAGTCTACCGCTTGTGCCGGCTCCAAGGTAAAACAATCTGCCTCCTTTTCGCATGTTACCTATGGCTTCATCAATAAAGGAAGTGATTTCAGGGAGGATTTTTTCGATAGCCAATGCTACTTTTTGATCTTCTTGATTAATTCCGTGAAGAAGATCTTGCGTGGACATATTTTCAAGTCCGTCATACAGTGAATCAGTTTCAGTGATGCGATTCATGATGGTTAGATTAAAACTGCTTTGGATGATTGATCTTCAAAAAACACTTCAACGCGTTCTTTTAATGTGGTCGAAAGGCTTAGGCCAACAAAATCTGCCTTTATAGGGAATCGACGATGCATGCGATCTACCAATACAACTGTTTTGATTGCTTTCGCTGAATTTTCGAGTATTTTGGTTAGAGCATATTGCATTGTTTTACCAGAATTTATAACATCATCCACTAAAACCACATAGGCTTGTGAGAGCATTTCTTCCGGTATGGAAAGTTGAATAGGATTTGTCAATGGATTTTCTTTGTCTACTATTATTTCAAACAAAATAATCTCAGACCTTCCCTCGGCTTCGATGATGGTTTTTAATTTTTCGGCTAATACTAGACCATTTCCGCAAATCCCACCCAGAAAAATGGTTGACTCACCAAAACTATTTTCAATGATTTGATGCGCTAAACGCATGATTTTTTGCTCAATTTGTTGATGGGTTAATATGCTTTGCATCGCTGAATTTTGGTTAAAATTACAAATAGTCTTTGAGGT
>CAMBBW010000153.1 GCA_945863425.1 Lishizhenia tianjinensis | reverse complement strand
TGCCAACGCACAAGCCGACCCAAATTGCAGCACATTTAATTTTACCCAACAGCACCCAAAGCCCGCCCACCACCCAACCAGTGGACATTGGAAAACTTGAGTGCAACTTTTGACAATAACAGGGATTTAAAAATTATCTTTACGAACGACAAAAACGAAAAATAAATAGAAGAATGAGTTTTAAAAATATACTTGAGAAATACCGAAAAATATCATTCTCCGAAAGAGATAAGGGCGACCGTTTTGAACGCTTAATGCAGGCGTACTTGCTGACAGACCCTAAATATGCTTATCAGTTCAAAAAAGTTTATTTGTGGAATGAATTTCCCGGAAAGAAAGATTTAGGCGGAAGCGATACAGGTATTGACCTTGTTGCGGTAACACACGACAATGACTACTGGGCTATTCAATGTAAATGCTACCAAGACACAGCAACTATTGACAAACCTGCCGTTGACAGTTTCCTTTCTACGTCAAGTAGGGAATTCAAAGATGAAAGTTTAAGAACAACTAGCTTCGCTCAAAGACTTTGGATTTCAACCACCAACAAATGGGGACCTAATGCTTATGAAGCAATCAAAAATCAAAACCCACCAGTTACTAGAATTAATCTTACAGATTTAATTGACGCTCCTGTTGATTGGGAAAAATTGGAGCAAGGAATTCACGGAGAAAAAGGACGTGCAGAAAAGAAAAAACTATATCCTCATGTTATTGAAGTTCGTGACAAGGTTTTTGAATATTTTAAAGAGAATGAAAGAGGGCGTTTAATCATGGCTTGTGGTACAGGCAAAACCATGACCTCATTAAAAATTGCCGAGAAACAAACCGACAATAAAGGAACAATACTTTTTCTTGTTCCGTCAATTGCACTCATTGGACAGACTTTGAAAGAATGGTCATCGCAAGCCGATGAACCGATCAATCCGATTTGTATTTGTTCCGACCCTGAAATAACAAGAAACAGAACTAAGGACGACCAAGATTTAACAAGCACCATTGATTTGGCTTGGCCTGCTTCTACTGATTCCAAAAACATTTTAAAGCAATTCCAACATTACAAAAATGCAAACAATGGAATGACGGTGGTATTTTCTACTTATCAATCCATTGAGGTAATTGCAAGAGCACAGAAAGAATTACTGAAAAACGGCTTTCCTGAATTTGATTTAATTATTTGCGATGAAGCACATCGTACCACTGGTTACACAGAACCAGGCATGGACGATTCAGCTTTCGTAAAAGTACATGATGCTGATTTCATCAAAGCTAAGAAACGTTTATACATGACAGCCACACCAAGGTTGTATGATGTAGAAGCACAATCAAAAGCGAAAAATAATGAAGTGCCTCTTTGGTCAATGGACAATGAAGTCTTTTTTGGAAAAGAAATTCATCGCATTGGTTTTGGCGAAGCTGTAAAGAGAGGGTTGCTTACAGATTACAAGGTGATTGTACTTACACTAAATGATAAGGATGTACCTGTTGCAGTGCAAAAAATGATTACCAATGGTGAAGCAGAAATCAAAACCGATGACCTCACTAAATTAATTGGAACTGTAAATGCCTTATCAAAACAATTTTTAGGAAACGAATCCATAAAAGAAGAGGAAGGTGATGTAATACCAATGAAACGTGCCGTTGCTTTTTGCGGAAGCATTGCCAACTCTACTAATATAGCAGCGAGTTATAATCTTGCTTCTGAAAACTATTTAGAATCACTTCCCGAAGAAAAGAAAAAAAATATGGTTACCGTGCAAGCGATGCACATGGACGGAACAATGGCTGCTCCGCAACGTGACCAAATGCTTAGTTGGTTAAAGGAAGAAACTCCGGGCAATGAATGTAGAATTATTACAAACGTTCGGGTTTTAAGTGAAGGTGTTGATGTGCCTTCTTTGGATTCTGTGCTTTTTCTTTCTGCTCGGAATTCGCAAGTTGATGTTGTGCAGTCCGTAGGTCGTGTAATGCGTAAATCGCCAGGGAAAAATTACGGTTACATTATTATTCCTGTGGTTGTTCCTGCAGATGTTGAACCTGAACATGCTTTAGATGATAACGAACGCTACAAAGTAGTTTGGACGGTATTGAATGCTTTGCGTGCACATGACGACCGTTTTAATGCTACAGTAAACAAAATCGAACTCAATAAAAAAAGACCAAATCAAATTATAGTTGGCGGTTCTGAATACGGTTTTGATGGAGATGGAAACCCAATAGAAAAAAGTCGTGAAGGCTATGAAGGCACTGATCCAAGTAAAGAAATTGGACGACAAATAGCCATGCAATTTGAGCAATTACAAGATGTGGTTTTTGCTCGTATGGTAGAAAAGGTTGGTGACCGCAGGTATTGGGAACAATGGGCTCGTGATGTTGCAAAAATTGCTGAAAGACAAATTGAACGCATTAAATACTTGATTAACGAGAAGAAAGACCAACGAGAAGCTTTCGATAAATTCCTTAGTGGTTTACAAAAGAACATCAACCCAAGTATAAATGAAGAACAAGCCATCGAAATGTTGGCACAACATATTATCACCCAACCAATTTTTGACGCTTTATTTGAGGGTTATTCCTTTGTAAAATCCAATGCAGTTTCTATGGCCATGCAAGGCATGATAGAATCGTTAGAAGAAGGAAGCAACCTTGCCGAACAAGACGAAACACTCCAAAAGTTTTATGATTCGGTTCGTACCCGTGCCCAAGGAATTGATAATTCAGAAGGTAAACAACGTATCATCATTGAATTGTACGACAAGTTTTTCAAAACCGCTTTCCCTAAAATGGTGGAGAAACTGGGTATTGTTTATACTCCTGTGGAAGTGGTGGACTTTATCATCCATTCAGTAAACGACATTCTAAAAAAAGAATTTGACCGTACTATTTCTGATGAAAACATTCACATTCTTGATCCATTTACAGGAACAGGAACATTCTTAGTTCGTTTGCTACAAAGCGGTTTGATTGATGTAAAAGATTTGGAACGCAAATACAAAGATGAATTGCATGCCAATGAAATTGTATTGTTGGCATATTACATAGCCGCAATTAACATTGAAAACGCTTACCACGATGCTACACCCGACCCTGCCGATGGCGTAGGAAAAGAAAACTACACTTCGTTTGATGGTATTGTCTTAACCGATACATTTCAGCTTAGTGAAACAAGAGAGGGTGAAATTCAATATGAGGAAATGCTAAAGAAAAACTCTGACCGAGTAGAAAAACAAAGAAAAGCGCCACTTAGAATTATAATAGGAAATCCGCCATATTCCATAGGTCAGAAATCCGCCAATGATAATTCACAAAATCAGGAATACCCAAAACTTGATCACCGGATAATTAATACATATAGAGCAAATAGTACTTCCACTTCTGCCACAGCTGTAAAGACATTAAGAGACAGTTATATTAAAGCATTTCGTTGGAGTTCAGACAGATTAGATAAAACAGGGGGCATTATTTGTTTTGTCTCAAACGGTGCTTGGTTAGACGGGAACAGCACAGATGGCTTTCGTAAATCACTGGAAAAAGAGTTTTCATCTATTTATATTTTTAATTTAAGAGGAAATCAACGGACAAGCGGTGAATTAAGCAGAAAAGAAGGAGGAAAGATTTTCGGTAGCGGTAGCCGCACTCCAATTTCAATCACATTGCTTGTAAAAAATCCTGATGTAAAAAAAGAAAAAGCAACCATATATTATCATGATATTGGTGATTATCTCGACCGAGAACAAAAACTTAAAATTGTAAAGGAATTTAAAACTTTCGGAAATCCTAAATTAGCATTAACAACCTTGCAACCTAATGAGCAAGGTGATTGGATAAGTATGAGAAACAACCTTTTTGATACATTTATTCAATTAGATTCTGAAAAAAAATTCGACACAAAAAGTTCCTCTTTTTTCAACACTTACGCAATCGGTGTAGCAACAAATAGGGATGCTTGGGCTTTAAATTTTTCTAAGAGCAATGTTGAGAGCAACATGACAAGAATGATAGATTTTTACAATAACGAGGTAAATATATTCCATGATAAATTAATTCAAAACCCAAGCATTTTAATTGACAATGTTGTTAATAATGACCCAAGTAAGATAAGTTGGACAGCAATTTTAAAAAATAGAGCAAAGAAAAAAGAAATACTCGCCTTTGATAAGCATTCCTTAAGAGTATCAACTTATCGTCCATTTACGAAAAGCAACCTTTATTTTAATAAATACTTCAATGAGGCAATTGGGCTATCGCCTAAACTTTTTCCAACACCTGATCATTCTAATGTTGGTATTTGTGTTTCAGGTATAGGTTCAAGTAAAGATTTCTCTGCGCTCATTACTAATTCAATACCTGACTTACAAGTTCAATTTAATGGACAGTATTTTCCTCTATACTATTACGAAGAAAACAACGCCAGTCAAAAAGGATTATTTGATAGCGATGAGAGTCAGAAATATGTTCGCAGAGATGCTGTCAGTGATTTTATTTTAGAAAGAGCCAAACAACAATACGGAAAGGCCGTAACGAAAGAAGATATTTTTTACTACGTATATGGCTTTTTGCACAGCAACAAATACAGAGAAACCTTTACCAACGATTTAAAGAAAATGCTGCCCCGTTTGCCATTGGTAGAAGAGGTAAAAGATTTTTGGGCTTTCAACAAAGCTGGTAGACAATTAGCAGAACTGCATTTGAATTATGAAACTGTTGCTCCTTCTCCAGATGTAACCGTAACAGGTGATGACGGCAAAACCTATTCGGTAGATAAAATTCGTTTCCCAAAGAAAGACCAAAAAGAAACGATAAACTACAACAGCAAAATAACGTTGAGCAATATTCCTGCAAAAGCTTATGAATATGTTGTTAATGGTAAATCAGCCATTGATTGGATTATGGAACGCTATGCCGTTACAACTCACAAAGAAAGCGGTATCGTAAACGATCCGAATGATTGGGCAAAAGAAGTTGGCAATCCTCGTTACATTTTAGACTTGTTGTTAAGCATCATCAACGTAAGTGTGCAAACGGTTGACATCGTAAATAGTTTACCTAAAGTTGATTTTGGAACTGAACCGACAGACAACAATGTGATAAAAATGTATCCGACAAGAGAAGAAGATGAACAAATAAATATCGCAGCAGAACCAGACCATGACGAATAATTAGCCAACGCATTTGGTAGCACATTTGTATTTCCATTTCAATTTATCTAAAAAAGAGGGGAGATTAAAAATAATTTTACAACTAATTTATTAAAATATGAAAGATTTAATATCAATTTACAGATCAGATGTTCACTATTTAGACAATGACTTTTCTAAACTTATTTCCACTCTTAACGAAAGAAGTACGATCGATAAGAATCAATTAGGATTATTTGACCCTTTAGAAGAATGCGAAAGGAAATTTGAACTTGAAAATCGGAGATTGCAAGAATTGGCCGCGATATTTCAAAATATAATTAACACTAAAAATAAATTACTTAAAATCAAAAATGAATACCAAAATGTTATTACCCAAATAAA
>CAMBBW010000152.1 GCA_945863425.1 Lishizhenia tianjinensis | reverse complement strand
CGTGAGAGGTGAGTGTTTTTTCAAAATAACCTTGTGTGGTCATGGTTTGATGTTCCATTCCACCAGAAATCGGCGCCATGCAATGACCATATTTTTCATTTTCAAATGGGTAAGGGCCATAAAGAGTATAATACAATTCGATAAAATCTACTGTTTCATTAATGTCATCAATAAAATTCGGTAACGTTTGTGGGTTGTCGTATATAAAATTTTGAATTAAAATTGGATTCGGTGCTCCAACCGGATTCGCGTAAATGGAATAATCAACATATTTTGCAACTGCAACAGAAATTAAATAATAGTCTATTGGGTGTCGATGCTCCCAATTAAACGTTAAAAAACCATTTCCTAATGTGTCTACATGTGTTAATATTCCGTTTGATCCAGCTTTACACGAGTCTGGAACAGTGATACTGACAAATGAACTATCTGCTTTATCTCTTAAACTTTGCTTGCATGGAAACCATTCAAATGCCGAAAATGGTTCAGACAAAGACCAAACAACTCGATTTCCCCAGCTGGGTGAATCATCTGCTGTCATCCCACTTCCACCCAATGGATTTGTTTGTGCAGTCGGTGGTGTCCCAAAATAATCAATTGATAATGAAAATGATTGTCCTTCTAGCATATTAACGTACACTTTAACGGCACTTCCTAAGCGAGTGAAAGGTACACTTGTCCCATTTAATCGGATGTCACTTATCGTCAATGTCGAGAACAATTCAAAAATAGCAGTGTCTAAAAAAGTTCTTGCTTTTGCATCAATTCTTCCTGTACCGTTTAAATAGGTACTTGTATTGGTCATGTTTAGGTTCAAGCCATAAAAATGCACATCGTATTTTTCCGTTTCAGCGATTTGAGCAACCGTTAAGGTCGCACTTTTCAATTGTTGGTGATCATGTTTGATCTTTTTTGAACATGTCCCTGAATTTTCTTGTGAGTAAACAACGTTAAGCAACGAAAAAAGAAAAGCTACGAATAAAATGATTTTCATGGATAAAGATTTTTATCAAAAATACAACATTTAACCAAAAACCGGAGATTAAAGGTCATTCAATTTCCAGCCGATAATTTTAGAGTCATCAGAGCAAGATGCCAAAAGTTCATTATTGAATAGTAGAATGTCATTCACCGAATTTTTATGCCCACCCACCTTCAAATCTAGTTTCTGGAGTACTCGCATGGTTGTTAAGTCCCAGATTTTTACTGTTTTATCTCGGCTTGATGTAGCGAAAAAATTTTCATTAATCTGTTTGATTGAATAGATGGGCCCTTTGTGAGCGGCAATTTTCGATAAAACTGAATTTGTTAATGAATCTACTACAAACAGGTATCCATCATGTCCACCGACTAAATATAAATCAGTAACGGATAGGAATGATTGTAAGCCATCAGAATTTATAGGAACACAAAGTAATTCGTTGTAGTAACTTGTTTCAAAAAATCGTAATTTACCATCTTTAGATAATACAACGATTTTAGTGCCCTCATCGATTAATCCGATTGCTCTAATTTTTTCACAATTCAATGGTATTTGAAGTTCCAATTGAAAACTAATACTATCCCAGATACACAAATTACCCGCTGAATCGCCTGTATAAATTTGATTTGTTAAGGGATTCTCTTGAATCGAAAAAATAGCCGATTTATGGTGTTTAATGAATTTTATTTCTTCTCTGCTACTAGTATTAATTACGTGAAAATCTCCATTAGAACAACCAATAAAAAGCATGGGTTTCGTAATGCTGTGAAAAATACAATAGGCTGGATAATCTAACTTTACGGCAAATTCATCTTGTTTCAACGATAGTAGATTCCATCGAGCAACCCACTTATCAGCACCGCTTGAATAAATAAAATGACCTGCAGACGCAATCGAATAAACTGGGCCGGTATGGTCGTTGAATTCGATTTTTTTAGAAAATACCATTAAGAAAGATCCACTAAATCAGTTAAAGACGGTTGAAGCAATAATTGTGGGTTTATTGTAAACAATTCCTTTGATACTATCGAGTCATTATCTACACAAACAGCGAAAAGTGCTACCGATTCTTGATGTTCACCAATCATCCAAAGTAAATTCACTTCCCATAACCAGGATTCAGTTTCTTGTCCATTTTCCAGATTAAACGCATGGATAAATCGTTGACTTTCCACAATGTCAATTTTTGAAAATACTTCCATGTATGCAGTCAAACATTCCATGTCAGAAGCGTCTAATTCCAACGATTTTTTCAGGAATTCCATCCCAAAGTCTAATTCGCCAATTTTAACATAAGCTGAACCAATAAGTTGATTAATTACTGGATTAGTTGGTTCTAGGTCCAATGCTTTGTGCATTAATACAATTCCTTCTTTGCTGCGCCCTTGTAAGTCCTCCAAAATACCTAACCCTAACCATGGTTCTGAAAATTCAGGAGATAATTCAATGCTTCTTTTATAGCAATCTTTACTTAATTCGTATTCATGAATATTTTCGTAGGATTCACCTAAATAACACAATGCCAAAGGGTCTTCTCCGTCCAACTCGATACATTTATTAAAATTATCAATTGCTTGGTGGAATTTATCGGAAGATAGGTAAGCATTGCCAAGATTGAAATAGGCAGCACCTGCATTTTCATTAATTATTAAACAGTAATCAAAGGCCCAGATAGTTTTCTCATAGTTTTCATTTCTCAAATAAAAGCTACCAAGTTGATACCAAGCTAAATAGGAGTAAGGATTTTCATCGACAAACAAAGAAATTTGATCAATACCTGAATCGAAATCACCTGTTTTTTCATAACAATAACAAATTTCCGAGAAAGCAAATTCATTTTTAGGATTGTGGAGTAATCCTTGTTTTAAAATTTGAATAGCCCCATTATAATTGTGTACATTTTCATATTCAACTGCTAGATCAACGAAAATCTCATCTTTTTCGAATTCTTCACAAATTAATAAGGCTTGCTTGTATAATTTAATCGCGTTTTTTGAATCCCGAATTTGACTATATAATGCCGCCTTGGTCAACAGTAATTCACTTTGGTAAGTTTCTAAATCTTCAATTTGATTCACTAATTCCAATGCGTCAGAAATTAAACCAAGACCTGCCATTGCTTGAGCCTTCCGCAAATCAAACACTTTGTAATGAGGCAATTGATCAATTCCAAATTCTGCGGCTACTTTCGCTTTACTGTAATTGGAGTTAAACAAATAATAATCAATGATAGATTCAATTCTATCACCGTCAATAAACCCAATTGTTTCGCCATTCAAATGTTTTTCAAATCGCTCAATATCAGTGCTTAATTCTTTTCCTGAAAATTCTTCCTCGTCGTCAAACATTCGATTTATTTTTCCCTAAAATTACTTCAAATCAATTTTTTTAACTAATCATTTTAGCGTGTTTTTTCCACAAAAACCATAAATTATTAACGGAGCATTTATTATTCCCAATGTGTTACATTGCCTGATTCAATGCTCCACGCGTACTCTGTAATAACAGATCCATTTTTTGTGTAGGTTGTAACCGTATTAGGTGTTTCATTTCTTAAATAAATATCCGCATTGTTATTTTCATCAATTCTAACTCGTCTTGTAATCAACACTTGCGTTTTCCCTTTTTCGCCCTTACTAAAAACCCCCTGAGTTATTCCTTTTTCATAGGGAACTCCTTTACTATTTATCAAACCACTTCCTTTGGTTTTTGTGGGTTCTGATTGCCTGTATTTATCTAATGACTTTAAATTGTCTGCCACGAGTTGAGCGTTGTTATTGGAAGCCTCAGTTCTACTTGCTTTTGAAATTTGTGACAAACTGTCGAAGTCTTTCTGGTTTTCACTTATAGAAACTATTCGTTTTTCATTTTGTTTGTAATTTTCTTCCCGAAATTTTTGTCGCTTATTTGAGGATGAGTCAATGTTATCATTGATTATTTCGATACGCTCTTTGTTCGTTTTATTTATTGTTGTCAGCTCTTTTTCAATTTCCTTATTTGATGTCCTAACATCTTCTGCAATCGTGTTTTTTTTCTCTTCATTTGATCTCATCACCTCATCGCGTTGAACTTGGTATTCTTTTCGATTTTTGTCGATCGATTGAATTGATTTTTCCTTTTCAATTCCCATTTTTACTTGAGCGCTATCAAGAGATTTTTGGCTATCGTTAACACCTTTTAAAACCAATTTTTCACGTCGGATGTTTTCTTGATTCATAGTGTCTTTATTTTTTTCGAATGCCAAAAAGGGAGCATTCTTTTCATCTGAATAGGTTTTCATCATTTGGTCTCTTCCTACTTTATAATCGATTGGATCTCCTAAATCATCTAATTGTGCTCCGTTTGTAACAGTAGAAGACGATGATTTAATACCCTTTTTTCCATTTTCAGCGTCCAGCTTAATTTTATCTAATTCCTGTTTCTCTGATCCAACAAACAAACTAGAATTGGATTGAATAAAAAACAATCCCTTATCCGCCTCAATAATTGCATCATCCCATTTTTCAGTAGTAAGGTTATTGTTGCCATTAATTATCGTTTCCAAAACAGTAACTTTTGTTGTGAGCTGTTTTATTTTAGGATTTTTTTGCTTGCTTTTTAAAGGTTCGCTAGATAAAATGGTTTTCAATTTGCTTAAATCCTTATCCAACAAAGCTTTTTCAGCTTTTGCAAGTTGATCATTAAATGCTTCATTAGAATTTCCTTGAGCATGAAAAGAGCTATTGCATACAATAAAAAGCGAAAAAAAGACGATTAATCGTGTCATGGTTGATTATTTTGGTGAATCAAATTATCTTTGAAACAATTAATAACAAATTTCCTTAAAAAAGTTAACTTAAACAAAAAATGTTGCAACTAAATCAATTAAGTTTTTGGGAAAGAAAAGCTTTCTTCGAAGGAATTGATTTTACAATCATTGGTGCTGGAATTGTAGGTTATTCAACGGCGATTCAAATCAAGGAGAAATATCCTAATGCTCGTGTGTTAATTCTTGAAAAAGGATATCTGCCATCAGGAGCAAGTTCCAAGAATGCGGGGTTTGCTTGTTTTGGCAGTCCAACTGAACTATTTGATGATTTACGAAATAATCCTGAAGAGCTTGTTTGGCAAACTGTTAAAATGCGTTATGAAGGGTTACAAGAATTATTTCGATTGTTGAGCGGCAAAGACATTGGTTACGAGAAAAATGGTTCCTGGGATTTAATTCTTCAAAATGATTTTAATTCTAAGATTGATTCCCGATTTATCGAATATCTGAATGAAAAATGTTTTTGTGAATTCGGAGTGGAAAATATATATAGAGAAGACTTATTTGCGCCATCTAAATTTCAGTTTCAAGGTATTAAAACGAGTTATTTTAATGCAGAGGAAGGGCAAATAGATACAGGTAAATTAATTAGAGGGCTTCATGAATTGGCAACATCTAAAGGAGTCATTTCTCTTTTTGGAATTGAATTATTTAATTTTATAGACGAGTCAAATAGTGTTCGATTAGCGTTAAACGTGGGTGAATTTCAAACAGCGAAATTAATTATTTGTACAAATGGCTTCGCTCATCAGTTCTTGAAAAATGAAGTCAAGCCTGCTCGTGCACAGGTATTAGTAACGAACGAAATAGATGATTTACCCTT
>CAMBBW010000151.1 GCA_945863425.1 Lishizhenia tianjinensis | reverse complement strand
CATCAACTGTCAAACTTCCTTCAGCCAATCCAACAAAGTTGGCAACAGTCATCGGGGTTTTTTTATATTCCAACATACAAATGATAGTGCCTTTGGTTGTGTTGAACTCTGCGTAAATACCATCCGTACTCATTGCAGGATTTAAAACTTCTTGTGCTTCTTGTGGTAGAACTTCTCCTTTGATATTTATTACTTTAGTTGGTTCATTGATAGCGTTCGAGGTGATTGTTACACTTTTTTGAAAAGAACCCACTCGTTTTGTGTCATAAGTAACTTTTATTGAGCCGGATGCTCCAGGTGCGATTGGTTCTTTAGGCCATTCAGGAACTGTACAACCACAAGATCCACGTGCTTCTGTAATTAATAATGCTTCGTTTCCTGTGTTTTTAAATTCAAACGTGCAATATGGATCTCCGCTAAATGGAATCGTTCCATAATCATGAGTTTCTTTGTTAAACTGGATTTTTGCTCCTTTTTCAATTTGTCCAAAAAGTGAAATACTTAAAAAGGTAAATGCTACAATAAATAGATTTTTCATGTTTTTTATTTTATTTTTCGATTCCTAATAATTCAACTTCAAATACAAGTGGCATGTATGGTTTGATAGCGCTTCCAGGTTGTGGATTTGCTCCATATGCCAATTCTTGTGGTATAAATAAACGGTATTTTGACCCAACTGCCATCAATTGCAAACCTTCTGTCCATCCTTTAATTACTTGATTTAACCCAAAAGTAATAGGTTCACCTCTTTCTACAGAACTATCAAAAACTTCTCCGCTTGGTGTAGTACCATGGTAATGAACTTTCACTTTAGAAGTGGCAGATGGTTTTTCCCCTGAACCTTGTGTTATTACTTCGTATTGAAGTCCACTTGGGGTAACTTTTACATTCGGATTCTTTTTGTTTTCAGCTAAAAAGATTTCACCACCTTCGCGAGCTTGTTTCGAATCTCTTTCTTGCTTTTGTTGAAAATAGTTGTTCAATGCTTGATTGGTGGGATCAGAAATAGCTAGCGGTTTTCCGTACAATTTATCACGTAATCCTTGAATAATCATTTCTTTATTTCCTTCAGGAATATCCTTCATTACATTTCCTCCAATTGCTGCACCTAGCAAGTAGGATACCGAGTCTAATTCATTGTTCATTTTATTCTGTGCTTGATTATAAAAAGTAATTAATAATACGAGCGGTAAAAATAGGATTTTTTTCATGGTTAAATTTTACTATTTCGCAAATATCTAATTTTTTATCTGATTTTTCTAATTCAAATTTGTTAATTGCTTGTTAAATTAGCGCAAAATTACAACATGCTCGTACGAATTGTGAAAATGGAATTTCAATCGGATAAAGTAGATGATTTCCTTTCTTTTTTTGATACTGTTAAAGAGGCTATTGCTTCCTTTGAAGGATGTTTGGGAATGAAATTGATGCAAGACCAAGCTAATTCATCTATTATTTTCACTTACAGCCATTGGGAGAATCAAGATGCGTTGAATAAATATAGAGATTCTGAATTATTTGGATCTGTTTGGCCTATTGTAAAACCTTGGTTTAACGCAAAGCCTGAAGCATGGAGTCTGGATACGTATTTCGAACAATTCCGTTAAGCTTCGATCTTTAAACCTAATTCATCTCCAATGCGCAGCATCTCAGCATAAGCCGCTTCATATTCGTTTGGAATGGTTCCTTCTAAAATAGATTCTTTGATTTGAGATTTGATAATTCCGATTTCGGCACAAGGACCAACACCAAACGTTTGCATGATTAATTCACCCGTAACTGGTGGTTGAAAGTTTCGAATTTGATCTTTTTCCTCGACATCCTTCAGTTTCAGAGAAACAATTTCAAAATTTTGTTTGTATTTCTTTACCTTGAATTCATTTTTTGAGGTAATGTCTGCATTGCAAAGCGTCATTAAATCCTCAATATCATCTCCGGCTTCATTTAACAATCTTCGTATGGCAGAATCGGTTACAGTTCCTTTTACCAAAGCAATTGGTCGAAGGTGCAGCCGTACTAATTTCTGAACATATTTCATTTTTTGATCAAGAGGCAAACGCATTCGTGTAAAAATACGTGGAACCATACGTGCGCCCAGGTCTTCATGTCCGTGAAAAGTCCATCCAATTTCTTTGTCAAAACGCTTGGTTGGTGGTTTAGCAATATCATGTAATATGGCAGCCCATCTCAACCAAAGTGAATCAGATTTTTCTGCAACATTGTCTAACACCTCAAGCGTATGGTAGAAATTGTCCTTGTGTGATTTTCCATCAATGGTTTCAATGCCAACGAGTGCAATCATTTCCGGAAAAAATTGATGTAATAATTGAGTCGATTTCAATAGAATAAATCCACGTGAGGGTTGATCAGCAAGAATTATTTTATTCAATTCTTCGTTAATCCGTTCCTGAGATATTATTTTCAATCGATCTGATTGTCGTAAAATAGATTCTAAACTTTTTGTTTCAATTTTAAAATTCAGTTGAGTTGCAAACCGAATCGCTCTAAGCATGCGCAAAGGATCATCGCTATACGTAATATCTGGTTCAAGAGGAGTACGAATAATTCCAAGTTCAATATCCTTTAAACCATTAAATGGGTCAATTAAATTCCCGAACGTTTCGACATTGAGACTTAGCGCTAAGGCATTTATGGTGAAATCTCGTCTATTTTGATCATCTTGCAATGTTCCATCTTCCACAATCGGTTTTCTGGAATCAGATCGATAGGATTCTTTTCTAGCCCCAACAAATTCTACGTCTAGGTCTTTATAAGCAAAATGTGCTGTCCCAAAGTTTTTAAACAAACTAACTTTTTTTACCCGTAATTTTTCTGCAGATAGTTGAGCCAATTCAAGTCCATTGCCAAGCACAACGATATCAATATCTTTAGAGGGCCTTCCAATTATTAAGTCACGCACAAAACCCCCAATAACAAAAGCAGAAATTCCTTTTTCACTTGCAATTTGGGAAACTACTTTAAAAACAGGGTGGGTGAGGGCGGAACTGAAATTCGTTGACATGTATCTGTTGCTACGTTTAATATATACCGTTTATTCTTCTTCCAAACCATTCCAAACCAAGGAAAAAGAGTAACAAGAAAAACAACCATTTATAATCAATAAGATCTTCATAGGTCGTTTCTTTGAAAGAAACTGATGAAATATCGTCTCTCTTTCCTATGGCATCAATGAGTTTTGAGTAATTGGCAAGTTGTTCAAATTTACCTTTTGATTTGTCAGCCATTTCCACCAGTAAATTATGATTGGCGTAGGTGTCTAATCCTTCTAATGTGGAGTTTTCTACAAAAAATGCACCTGCTTTACTGTAGGTTTTTCCAGCATGTGAGGTGGTTGCAGTCCATTCATATTTTCCAGGGCTTAATTTTCCAAGAGACAATTTATAACCTTCGCCATAGGTAGCAAATTCCATTTTTGATAATTTCCCTTTTTCATCTTTTAAAACAAATTGAATTTTTGGGGTGGTAATTGGAGCCATTGATTCATTGTAAAAAGAAGCATTAACGATAACTTCCTCGTTTTTTGTGAAGCGATTGGGCAATGTGACTCTCAAGGCAGAAGTATTCTCTTTTACTGAAAGGTAATTAGATGTTTTTTGAATAAATTCTCGGAAACCAGCAATATCTTTTGTTCGCACAAATTCATTCATTTTCCAGCGCCACAATCCTTCCCCATAAATAACACCAAATTTTGTATTTCCTTTTTTTGAGAAATAAACCAATGGATCTTTTTTTACTACGTTACCAACGCGTTGATAAACTAGAATATCTTGGATATTAGAATTCCCAATACTACCAAATTTTGATTTTAGTGGAGGGAAATACTCAAATGCTTTGGTCATTGATTCAGAAACTTCAAACGGCTGAAAGCCTTTATTAACAGTTCCTTGCGTTTCATCCATCTTATTACCACCAGGAGTGTTTAGGCCAATGGAAAGTGATTGAATAACAGAATTTGAAGTGTTCGGACCGAGAATAAATAAAGTAGGTTTATTTTGATCGGAAATGAATTTTAGTAAGCTCGCATCAGTAGAAATGCCAGGTTCATGCCAAACAATTAAATCTACATTTCGCATGTCTTTGTTCCAATCCTTTGCCAGAAAACTTTTCACTTCAAAATTCTCATTTTCTTCTAGTACATCTTTTAAGGCAGCAATATCCGGATGAGGAGCGCCGGCAAGAATAACCACTTTACTTTTGGAATCGAGCACTTCAATATAGAAATTACGTGTGTTATTTTCGTAATTGTATTCATTTTCTGCTTTGGAAATTGAAACGGAATAAGTATTAAAACCCAATTGATCTGCTTCCAATTCAAAAGCAACTTGTTTGAATTCACGTTGGCCTTTTTCGTACGAAATACTTTTTGATGCGATTGTTTTGCCACCTTTTGAAATACTCACAGAATATGTCCCTTTTCCTAATTTAATGGCGTCAATATCAACTTCAACTGGGAATTTGTTTTTAAGAAAAGCCACTTCATTAACCGAAATATTTTTGATGTAATGATCTCTTTTCGGAACTGAATCTCCCACGCCGAGTGTGAAAATAGGAGTGAGGTTTAATTTGGCAGAAGTATATAATGGATTTGATCCCGTATTAAAATTACCATCTGAGATGAATAGTACTCCACCAAGATTTCGGTTGTAATAATCCATCATGATTTTCTCGAATCCTTTTTCAAGCGCTGAATTGGTTGCTGAAAAGTCTATTTTTCCACTGAATTGAGCTTGGTTACCAACGGACATTTCCACTAATTCGAACCGGTCGCCAAATTGAGTTTTTAGTTTTTTTCTAACCTCTTCGATTTGACTTAAAACGCGATTACTATCTGCATAATTTCGCATCGATGCGGAGTTGTCAATCAAAGTAACAAAAACGGGCTTTTCTTTTTTGTAGTTGAATGCTTGAAAAATTAGACCTAGTAGTAATATTCCAATGATAAAAAGCGATAAGGACCGTGATAATCGAAGGATCCATTTCCATGCAAAATGAAGCTCATTGTACCATTCTGATTTAGAATAGAGGTAAAAGGCAAGCGCAAAAGAAATTATTGCCCAAGGTATTAGCCAGAATAAAGATATATCAGGGGTAAATATCATTCGGATTCGAAGGTACAAAACTAAAAAGGAATGGTACATGAGAAATTAGAATTTTTGAAATAATTAAGAAAAAAAATCGTTTGGACTTGTTAGTTCAGAAAAAATCGTTAATTTTGTACTCGCTTTTAACGAAAGCACACACGATTTTGAATCCAGATGTTTCTGGAGATTTTCGAAAGAAAGTTAAAAAATTGGTTTGGTAGTTCAGTTGGTTAGAATACATGCCTGTCACGCATGGGGTCGCGGGTTCGAGTCCCGTCCAGACCGCAAACGCTTACGTTAAAAGCAAAGTCTATATGGCTGTAGACTCAGAAAACCCTAAGATGTATCAAATGTCTTAGGGTTTTTGCTTTTAGGTAGTTTGCCCTTCGATTTTCAAAAACGGTGTCAGAACCGATGTCACTTTTCTTTTTCATTTACTTATGTTTATTTAATTAATTTTATTTTTATTTAATAATTTTTAATTTATGATTGAAAGCAAAATAAGAGAATTAATTAATGACTATATTTGATTATCCTCATAAAATGAGGCTTAGCCATCCCATTTGCGAGGTAAGCCTCAAAAAATGGGGGT
>CAMBBW010000150.1 GCA_945863425.1 Lishizhenia tianjinensis | reverse complement strand
TAATTCTCCACTTTTCCTCGAGAGTCATTGTTTAGAGCATTATTATAAATTAAAACCTCAGTAATGTCCCCGTCGAAATACCTATTGAGAATCCCCCCAAACTTACCTACTTTAAGACTTGCAGAGCAATTTGGAAGCGAAGAAGGAATACTTCCAACAATGTTGGTTTGTAGTTGGTTAGTGTTTTTATAAAACAATGTTTTTTGCGTCTGACTACCTTGATATTTCATTGTAATCAGAACCGGCTTTTGAGCAACCAAATCAGCATTTGTAGTGTAATATTTTTGAACCCCGGGATCAGTTAGGTTAAAGCAAGGCGCAAACATCAATTCATCATTAAAACTAAAATCGGTTTGTAGTGCCCATGCTGCTTGAGTCTGATAATCCCATTTGGCTAGAATAGTTTTGTTTGATTCAGCCAGTCTCGGTTTAATCAATGTAAAAGTTGTGAATTCTGTTGTATAATCTAAGGAGGTATTGTCCGCAATATCCAAAAAGTCATTGGATCCATCAAATTTTAGGGAAGGTTTATTGTTTATCAATGAATCAGAGAGAATAAAAACGGGTCGTTGTGCTGAATTTACTTGAATGGCATTGTTGCCAAATAAACTTTGGTCATTAATTTGTTGAACATTTCCTGAATTCAAAACAACCCCAGTTGTTGGGTCTAACCAAAGCGTTAATCCAGAAATATTTTGAGGGTTAAAATAGTTGACTCGTCTTACATTTGACCATGATGAAAGTGGATTAATTTGTCTAACTCGCCAATAGTAAACAAAATCGGAAGGACCGAATCCGTTAATTGTAATGAAATGATTATTACTAAGCGAATCGTGTAAAATAACATTGAACGTAGAATCGCTAGCTAATTGAAGTTGATAACTTTCATTTTCTATCGGATTGTTGTTCCAACTAAAAGTGATGCTTTGTTTATTTGTCACTTCATCACTAAATGGAGCCAATAGTTGTGGAGGGGATTGTGCAAATGAAAGGGTACAGCCGAAGTAAATCAACAACCTAAGTATATTTAAAGAATTCAATACTTTCATGAAATAAAAATAGTACTTTTTTTATTAATTGTAGTAGATTAATAAATCTTTAGAGGAACAATTAATATTTAAGGTTTTTAACCAAATCCGCCAGTAGCTCAACCTGAATTTTTCTTGAATAATTTTCTACGCCAATTGAGTCGCATGCGATACATTTAGTTACTTCAAACTCGTTAAATAAATCTTGAAGGACATCCATTAAATGGTTTGAATCCTCTACAATAATTCCTGAATTTGTTTCTTTAATCAAATCTGCTTGAAGTTGCGTGCTATTCGCCATTGATTCATCGATGGAATAGTATTTCGATTTCAATTCATTTGCCTCCGGATCATTAGAATAACAAAGTATCATTTTTCTTCTTATTCCCAGATAATCGAATATTTTTGTACCCATATAGGAATAATAATTAAATAATAACATTACGTTATCCTCCGCTATTTTTTTTAGTAATTGTTCGTTTGGGATCTTAGGTGTAATGATGACAAATGATTTTAGTGCAGGAAAATCACTTTCGATTAATAGATTCAATTCATTTGGGATATTTATTCCATAAAATTTGATATAGATAACCTTATTTTGAAGTATGAAATCATTTACGGTTCTCAAAAAGCTTTTGAGGGGATGCCAATTATAAATAGTTCCAACAAATGCAATTGTTAGCACTTTTGAATTCTGCGGGATTTTCTGAACTAAATCTATAATTGATGGATCATAACCATTAGGAAGAATAGAAAAAGGTTTGTTGGGAATTAAACTATCTATTTTTGAATAAACGAAAGAGGAAACAGTTGTAATGTGACTTGCGCTTGAAACAAGTTTTTTTTCAAAATAAGCATTCCATTTTTTTAGAACTTTTTTTTGGCTATATTCCTGATTGTGTGACCAAGGGTCTCTATAATCAGCGATCCAAGGAATGTTGAGTTCATCACTTAGTTTTGATGCGTAGTAAAATAGAACAAATGGATCTCCTGTTGCTATGATTACATCGACCTTATTATTTTTTAAATAGCTCCTAGCTTCTTTGTATAATTCAGCTTTTGGACCTGTTGTCCAAAGAAATTGAGCAAATTCATAAAAAGCAGAAATAGATTTTCTGAGAAACCGGTATTTTTTTTCACCGTATTTTAACATTAAGCGATTGGCGATATTTGGTGTATAAGGTGTTTTAATTATTGTCCCAAATTCACTTTTTTCAACAATCGATTGATTTGAACTTCCTTTGGAAATGTAATCCAAGTGATTGCCATGGGTATTGCTCCATTGTCTTGTAATAACAACAGGTTCTACTCCAAATTCTTTTAAATAGCGAAACCAATTAAATGGGCGCAACCCACCTACAGAAACATAGGGAGGGAAGTCATAAGCGAGAATGAGAACTTTTGTTTTTTTATTTGTCATTCAATTAATTCTATGAATGTCTCATAGTTCTTTTTTGCATTAAAAAATAGTTCCCAATTCTCTAAAGATAATTTTCTTTTTTGAACTTGGTCTGCTTCTGGAAGATTTAAATAATATTGTATTAATAGAGCTATTTCAGTTGGTGATGCGGTTTTATCAACTAGAAAACCGTTTTCATTATTCACTATTTCCGGAGTTCCTCCAACAGCAGTAGCTAAAACCGTTATTCCTGCAGATTGTGCCTCCATTATGCTTACCGGAATCCCCTCAGTTTCGCTTAGATTTATAAATAAATCTACCTGGGTTTTTTCTAAATAATTGCGGACCTCGGTATTACTTTTTTGCCCGGTAAATGAAAACGTAATATTTTTTTTATTTCCTAATTGACGTGCAGCAAATTGAAGTGTATCCTTCTCCAGTGGTCCAGATCCGATGTGTGTCCAATGTATGACTTCTTTATTAATCAAGTTTAACGATTCAATAATTAATTCAATCCTTTTTAAAGATACAAAAGACGAAATTGATAGAAGATGAAAAATTGGCTTCTTTTCAAATTGAATAAGATTGCTAAATTTGGGGGTGCCTAATTTACTTACGACAATTTTTTTTTCTAATTGATTATTATTTTTCAACAAATAAGTTCTGCCATTTTCTGAAATTGGTAAAACTAAATCCAAATTATTCAATATAAAATTTCGAAAGGGTAGATAATTTTGTGGATGACGCTCTTCATAAATGTCCCAGCCATGAGCCCTTGAGATTGTTTTTATTTCTTTGAATTTGGAATTTAAAATTGCTAGTGCTAAAGCTTTTTCGTCCAGCCAATAACTATAAAACACTATTTTTTCATTCGATGTATTTTCAGTTAGCTTTAATTCCTCTATTTTTTTAAGTATTGAAAAACTCATAGTTAAACTTTTCCAAGCCACTCTGAATTTATAGACCGATATTTTTTTTGTTTTAATGAGTTGGATTAATTCATTCAGCAGAATTCTTGAAAAAAGCGCCCTCAATCGAATCATTGGATTTGAAGAATGTTCTATTGAAATGATATCATTGTTGTAAATTCTTGACCTACCAATTGAGTTTTGAGTTAAGAAAATTGTGTTTTTAAACGATTTATCCAAAAAATGAATTTCATTTTCTAAGAATGTTTCACCTGAACCAAAAGGAAATTCAGTAGTTAGTACATACAACGTTTTATCTAAATTATCAATGGTTTCCATTAAGTGAAAGAGTATAAAACGCGATTAATTTTTCAACATAAGTCGAAATATCAAAATTCATTGCAAAGGTTGTATTATAGTTGGAAATCGTTGAATTATTAAAAACTTCTATGATTTTATCAGCAAATAATTTTGAATTTTCTATCTCGATGATAAAACCATTTCTACCATTTTTAATTAAATCACGATTACCACCCCCATCCAACGTCACCACAGGTAATCCTGCCGCCATTGCTTCAAGTAAAGTTAGACCAAAACCTTCACTTAGGGCACTATGAACATAAACATCCGACATCCATAGAAATTCAGGAACGTTGTCTTGTAAGCCTTTTAATGTTATTTGATCCATTAAATTTAGGTTTACTATTTGAGACTCAAGTGAAATTCGTTCCTCTCCCTCACCAACTATGGTTAGGTGAATTGGGAATTTCCTTTTTTTTAATTCCAAAACTACATTAATTAGAAATTGATGATTTTTATTTCTATCCAATCTTCCAATTGAAACTAAATTACAAATGGAATTTTCATTATTCGATATGAGATCATTCGGTTTGATAAATCGTTTTACATCAATTGAATTTTGTAAAAGATAAACAAACTGCAAATCTTTAGGCATTACAGATTTTAGAAAAAGTTGAATGTCCTGCGAAATGGCAATGAAATTAGTTCCCCCGTTCTTTTTGTATCTTTTTAATAGGTATAACTTTTCAAAATAATTAGTCAAATTTATTTTTGAGTTTATATTAAATAGATTCAAATTATTAAATGATTTCATTCGGTCGTGTGAATGAGTAAACCATTGTGCCATAGGGTAGTAACAACTTCTTGTAATTATTTCTGATTCGAATAAATGTGTGTGAATTATATCAGGTTGGAAAAGTTCAATAGTTTTTTGTAATTCTGAAATTCTAAAACGATTTTTTTTTACTATCGATAATGTTGCGCTGGATGGGATAATCTCGATAAAGTTCAGAATATCATCCACGTTGTATTCAATATGATTTTCGAATAGAATCAATTTAACTTTGCAATTAACTCTTTTAACTAATGTTCTAACGATATCAATTACAATGCGCTCAGCTCCTCCTTTTTTGAGATTGGGTATGACTTGAATAATCTTCAATCGGTTCGTTTAAAAAAGGCATAACGCAAAAGCCAAAATTGTTCCCTAAAATTAATTGATTTTATCGGAGTTAATCTCAGCCATAAAACATACCATTTCAAGAATTTAATGTATTTATTGTATCTAAAGTAAAATAATGCAAGGCTATTTATCTGATATCTAGGATGGGTAAAATAAACTTTATATTCGTCTGGTAGATTTTTTTTTAATACGTAGTTCAATTTTATAGCGTCTTTAATTTTACTTTCGGCAAACTTAATATTTGTTGCATTATTTTCATGTATTCTATATCTTGTACCAACAAAATCATTATATCCAAAATCACCATTCAAACCATGATGTATATGTAAAAGCCAGTCAAATTGGAAATAATCGGTATAAAAAAAGGGTAGTGTATTATTATATTCTTGCTTAAATACCATGGAACTATTGGTAATTGGTATGATGTTCTTAAAAAAGTAATGTAGATTGAATAATTTAGGAGGTTTCTTGTCTTGCTCAAATCGTATTTCAGTTGTTTTTAAGTTTTCATCAAAAGACGAAACATTACAAAAAACACAAGAAACAGTGGGGTTTTCATTAAGAAAATCAATTTGATTTTGAAGAAAGTTGGTTGAGCAATAAAGGTCATCACTATCAAGATAAGCTACGTATTTAGTTTGTGCATTAGAAATCGCAAAATGTTGATTTTTAGACATCCCTATATTTTTTGGATGAATCGTTAAATAAAAATTTTCATATTTTTCATTGTATTCTTGGCATATCTGCACTGTCGAATCGATCGAGCAGTCATCAAAAACATGTACTAAAAACGGAAAAGTTGTTTCTTGAAGAAAGATAGAATCCAATGTTTCCCTAATGTACTTCTCAGCGTTATATGCGGGAATTACAACCGTTACAA
>CAMBBW010000149.1 GCA_945863425.1 Lishizhenia tianjinensis | reverse complement strand
TAAGCTGCGTTTTACTTCCTTCTCGAACCTTTTAAATAACCAAAAAATTCACTCCGTATTTAGTATCAACTTAAATGAATTAGCTGTTCTTACTGATAATAACGAATTTTTTATTGTAGATCCATTATTAAAAAGAAAAAAGAAAATTTCGATTCCACAAAAAAATGACAAGCCAGTTTCGGTGCAGCGCATTGTAAAGTATTCCAATGAAGTATTGTTGATTGCAACAAATCAAGGCCTTTACTCCTATCATATCAAACGAAAAACCTTAGAGCCTTCATTTCAATTATTAGATGATAAATTTGGGTTGCTGAATATCACTGACGTTTGTCGAGTAGGTGATAAAACATTGATATCAACATCAAATGACGGACTGTTCACCATAGATAAAGAATGGAATATTTTTCATTACACTGAAAACATTTTCCAAAAAAATGGCCTGCTATTTAATGGCATAAGTACACTTTTCTCAGATCTGTCAGGAAGTATTTGGATTGGAAGCGAACGGGGATTAAGTAGTTTTGATCCAAATAATATTGGGTTTTTGGGAATTGGCCCTTCCGATAAACTAGAAAGTGGTTTACCAGCAGCAAATGTTTGGAGTTTTAGTGAAAGTCCAGATAAATCACACCTATTTATTGGCACAGACGCTGGAGTAAGTAGGATGAATAAGGCAACGGGGTTATTGGAACATTTTTCAAGAACAATACTTAATCCAATGGACAAAGACAAATCCGTTGTTCTTTCGCTTTTTGCCATTTCTAATGACAAAATCATTGCTGGTTGTTTGGATGGATTATACCTTTTGGAGATACAGTCCAGTAAAACATTTTCATTTAAACAGATTAAATACCTCGATCCCACCAATGCGTTGAAACATGATAGAACGTATGCCATCATCCCTTATCAGGGAAGTCAATATTTTTTAGCAACCCGATCAGGAGTTGTATTAATTGATATTGAAACTAATACTGCGACTACGTTTGAACATAATCCAGCTAGTCCACAAACAAGTATTTCAACTGGCATTTGCCGCTTTGGGTTTAAAGATGCGGCTGGTAAATTTTGGTTTGCAACAAGTAGTGGGGGGTTAAATTATCTCAAAAACACAACTTCTGGATTAAAAATTATCCCGTTTGAATATAATTCTAAATTAAAATCAAAAGCAATCGATTATATCAATTCTATTTGTCAATCAGATAAAACAACTTTTTGGTGCGGAACAAGTGGTTCTGGCTTATTAAAATTGAACGTGAAAACGGGTGATGTACAGATCTATAATCGTGCAGGTGGCTTACCCAACAATGTAATCTATGGCGTACTGCAAGATCAAGATGGATTTCTTTGGCTCAGCTCCAATAAAGGATTAACTAAGTTTGATCCTGTGTCAAACAAAACCATTAATTACCGCGAAATGGATGGTTTAATGAGTAATGAGTTTAATCTTGGTGCCTATTTCAAATCAAGTGATAATTTGTTTTACTTTGGCGGAATTTATGGGTTTAACTACTTTAAGCCTAGTGATTTAATTCAATCTTCAACTGACCTGAAAGTAATCCTAACCAAAGTAAAAGTGGATGGTAAATGGGTTTCCCCTGATGCCGAAAATGGAATATTAAAAAGTACCCTAGCGCATACTAAACAGTTATCATTATCCTATAAGCAAAGGAGTTTTACCATTCGTTTTCAGCCATCAGAGCTCTGTAATCCAAATCTAATTAACTATAAATATATACTGGAAGGTTCAGAAGAAGGTGAAGTATTCATTCAAGGAACAAACGAAATTAACTTCAATGCCTTAGCTCCTGGTAATTATACCTTAAAAGTGTATGCGCGTTCTGGCTTGGGCGCTTGGTCTAGTCAACCAGCAATAATCGAAATTATTGTTCAATCTCCTTATTGGTCCTCCTGGTGGTTTTGGTCTCTCACGGCACTCATTTTAAGTTTCATTTCCTATGTATATATTCGAAGAAGGATTGATCAAGGAAGGAGAGAGCAAGTACGATTAGAAATAAAGATTACGGAAAGAACGCGTGAAATTCGAGAACAAAAAAAACAAATCGAATTACAGAGTGAACAAATCCGTTTGAAAAAGGAAAAAGTGGAGGAACAACAAAAGCAACTTCAAATTGAAAAAGACAAAACGGAAAGTATATTATTGAATATTTTACCTGAATCATCGGTAAAGGAATTAAAATCTTATGGGAAAGTAACCGCCAAAGCCTTCAGTACGGTTACCGTGATGTTCACTGATGTGGTTGGATTTACTAAGATTTCAGAAAACATGAGTCCTTCTCGATTAGTGAGTAAACTGGACATTATGTTTAGGAAGTTTGATGAAATCATTGTGGCAAATCGGCTAGAAAAAATCAAAACAATTGGTGATGCGTATATGTGTGCTGGTGGAGTGCCTGAAACTAATTCTACTAATCCAATTGATTCCTGTTTGGCGGCTCTACAAATTCAAGATTATATGGCTAAAATCAAATATGATGCACTTGCCAATCTCGAAGATTACTGGGAAATTAGATTAGGAATTAATACAGGCCAAGTAACTGCTGGCGTAATTGGAACACAACGATTAGCCTATGATATTTGGGGGTCAACCGTAAATGAGGCACAACGAATGGAAATGCTTGGTGAAGCAGGGAAAGTAATGGTGTCTGGATCTACATTTGCCTATATCGAACCTTATTTTGAATGCGAGTTTAAAGGCAAGGTGCAAACCAAAGGGCGTGGATTAATGGACATGTACGCAGTTCATCGAATCAAACCGGAATTATCTCTAAACAATGAGGGTCTTTTCCCGAACGAACGCTTTAATCAAATTGTAAATCTTCATCATTTTAGCTCAATAAAATATTACAAAACAGAGCACCACGTGCTACAAATGCTCGAATTAGGATTGGATGCAAATTTATACTATCATGGAGTTCATCATACCAAAGATGTTGTAAAAGCGGTAGAAAGACTAGCATTATTGGAAGGAGTAACCGATGAAGGATTATTTTTACTCAAAACCGCAGCAATTTTTCATGATGCCGGTTTTTTAGAAAGCTATCAACACAACGAGCCGATAGGAGCGCGAATGGCTGAAGAAATATTGCCTCAATACGGATACACTGAGGATCATATACAAACCATCAAAGAGTTGATTTACGTCACTCAAATCCCACACAAACCGAAGAATAAATTACAAGAAATCATGTGTGATGCAGATTTAGATTATCTAGGTAGGGAGGATTTTGATGAAATTGCAGACAAATTGAAAAGAGAATTAATGGAACGAGCTCTAATTTCCAGTAGTAAAAAATGGGATGAAATTCAAATTACCTTTTTAAATCAGCATACCTATTTTACAAAAACGGCGATTCAAACAAGACAAAAGGTAAAAGAAAAAAACATTGCAAGCGTGAAAGTACGCTTAGAGAAGAACAGTTATCTTGACTAGGACCCAGAGTAGAATTCCTTCACATAATTCGGTTCAAAATAAGCTACATCCTCAAAATCTTGATTGAGATACTTAGAATAAGCCAATTCAACTTGACCAATTGCAGATAGGTGACAGTTATCTAAAAACTGAATGGAACGATCTTTCCAAAATTCCATCATTTTACTCGAACCATCTCCCACACAAGTAAATGGCTCAAATTCCTTATAACTAACCTCATCCAGTATCTCTGCAGAAGTTGTCTTCAAAAACGTTCCAGCTTGATTAAACAATGCTGAAAACACTTCCATCCTCCGCGCATCAATCATTACGCAAATTGAGTTTAAACTAGGGTATTGTATGCGAGCACATTTTTCATACGCTTGAAGTGTATTAATGGAAATCAATGGAATTGACAGAGCAAAACACATTCCTTTTGCTACTGAAACGCCGATTCTTAATCCCGTATAGGAACCTGGTCCCGAAGAAATTGAAATAGCAGCTAAATCAGAAGGATTAATTCTTGCTTCTGATAATACGTGCTGAATAAATAAAGCGAGCTTCTCTCCATGAACAAATGAATCCCCGTGTTCTTCAACACAATGTAATCGATTACCATTTTTGGAAAGGGCAACAGAACAAGATTTAGTTGCTGTTTCAATATGCAGAATGTAAGTACATTTAGCCATTTCCAATTTCCAATTTAAATCCAATTCCATGAACATTGACAATTTGAATCGCCCTATCCTCTTTCAAGTATTTTCTGATTTTTGTAATAAAAACGTCCATGCTGCGACCAACGAAATAATCATCCTGACCCCAAACAGCATTTAAAATTATATCTCGTGGAGTTACTTGATTTTTATACTTCATCAACATTTTTAAGATTTGCGCTTCTTTTTTCGTGAGTGTTTTTGTGAAATTTGGATGGGTGAGGGTGTAATTTTCAGTATCAAATTGATATGATCCAATTCCAATTATCTTTTCCTCCTCCGGTTCTAGTTTGATATTTATTCTTCGCAACAACGCTTTAATCCGCAACTTTAATTCTTCAGAGCTAAAAGGTTTTGTTAAATAATCATCACCCCCAACCCGAAAACCTTCTACTCGATCCTCTGTCATTGATTTTGCCGTTAAAAACAAAATGGGTATGTCTACGTGTGTGGCACGAATCTCCTTCGCTAAGGTAAAACCGTCTTTACGTGGCATCATTACGTCCAATACACACAAATGATACACACGATTATGAAACTCCTGCATCGCCTCAACCCCATCCATGCAAAGCTTAACATCATATCCTTGTATCTTCAGTTCATCACAGATTATAAATCCAAGATTTATATCGTCTTCTACTAATAAAATGGAAGGTTTCATTAAAATATATTTATCGGCCTAAGTTAGGCGTTATAACTTAAAGCACCAAGAGCCCCTATCTTGCGATAAGAGCTCTTGATAATCAACCTAACCTACTACTACTGCGCAAATATAAGCATTTTTCAATTTATGTTTGCATTTATTTCGAGAAATAGTCAATTAATTCTAAAACATATCCCTTGGATTAAAAAGTCTAGTCTTCTAACAAACTATTAATTAAGGAACTAGTTAATTATCATTCAGTTAAATTTGGTGGCAAAAAAATAAGTCTTTCTCTTCTAAATTGAGGCAATTGTTTTCAAACTTAAATTCAAGATTACTAAATCATTCAAAAAAAACGAAATATGTTTAACATATTAAGGGAACTTAATTAACTTTGATAAAAAAATGGCAACTATATTAATCGTTGATGACGAGGACGATATAAGACAAATATTGGCCTACAACCTGATAAAAGAAGGATTCACAGTGTTGGAAGCTTCTCGAGGAGTAGAGGCATTATCTTTGTGCGAGACTCATAAACCAGATTTAATTTTATTAGATGTCATGATGCCCGGGATGGATGGAATTGAAGTATGTGAGGCAATCAAATCAAATCCTGCAAACAATTCCATAATCATCTGTTTTTTAACGGCTAGAAGCGAGGACTACAGTCAAATTGCTGGATTAGATGTTGGTGGAGATGATTACGTGAATAAACCCGTTAAACCAAAAGTTCTGATTAGTAGGGTTCATGCCTTGCTGCGACGAAAAGAAGAGGCAGAACTTGTTTCAAGGGAATTGAATGATTTTACCATTAACCGAGAGAAATATATTATTGAAAAGGGAGATTTAGAAATTCGCTTACCTCGAAAAGAATTCGAATTACTTTCCTTGTTAGCGAGTAAACCTGATTATGTATTTAAACGGGAGTC
>CAMBBW010000148.1 GCA_945863425.1 Lishizhenia tianjinensis | reverse complement strand
TCATTTCGGTAGGTTCTAATTTCAGCTTTTACTGCTTCACTGAATCCTCTTTCAGCCAATTTCTCTTCACGAGATTGCCAAATAAATTCATTACATAATGTAATTTGATAATAAATACGGTAATACATTCCTTTTACCCAACCATCATCTGCATTCCATTGCGTTTTATTCAAGGTAGGAATACCTGGATCGGACCAGCCACAAACAGCTTCGTCGGTTGGCAGTTCTTGTAAATTCCACAACACTCGAATGTAAGCTGAAAATCCTTCATCAATTCCTGAAATATCTCCTTGACCAGCCGGACCTTGCAAACCTGTCATTGAAAGGCCTGAATACAACTTTGCTAATACATTTATGTAATTGGCCGGATCTTTATAAACCGTTTCAGCATTTAACCCATATTTCGGGGTTTGATTCAATTGTTTATTACATGATGGCAAGAAAAGAATTGCTGTTAAACTTAAAAAAGCAATCGATAATATTATTTTTTTCATAGTAAAAATATTAAAAGTCAAATGTTAAATTCAAAGAATACATGCGAGGTCTAGGATAAATATTGTTATCAATACCCCCGCCCACTTCAGGATCCAATCCAGTATAATTTGTTAAAACAAATACATTCTGAATTACAAATGTGGCATTCAACCCCACTTTTTCTTTCAGGTATTTCAATTTACCAAAATTGTATCCAATGTTAAAATAGTCCATTCGAAGGAAATCAGCTCGTTCCATGTAATGATCGCTCATTAATTGATTTGCTGAAACTTTTTGTACTTCATCTTCATAATACAAGGAAGAAATATTACTTATGAAACCTTGCGTTCCATTGATTGATTGAAAAGTACCCGAATTTGAATGAATATTATTGTAGATGTATCCGCCAATTTCACTTCTCATGGAAAATCCAGCTGACCATTGTTTATAGACAAAATTTAAAGCCAAACCAGCAAACCAATTCGGTGCCACTTTGTCATATATATATCTATCTTTTACATTAATAATTCCATCGTCATTTCTATCTACAAAAGCTTCAAGATCACTCCATTTATCCAATGCGTTAATTAATCCATCACCGTTAAAATCTGGATTATCTGGATCCTTGAATGAACCGGATTCAATCATTTGTCCATTGGCATCATAGCGTTGTTCATATACAAGGAAAGAATAGGTTGGATTTCCAACTCTATGTACTTGAACTGTGTTTCCAATTCCACCAGAAATCCCACCCACCAATAAACCAACAGATGCTGGATCTTCAATAAGTGATAATTTAACTACTCTATTGATGTTATGAGAAGCATTTGCGGTTAAATCCAAACGCATATTCTTTTTAGCGATTAAACCAGCGTTGATACTCATTTCAATTCCTTGATTGAGCATGCTTCCAACATTGGTTAATATCTCATTGGTGAAATTGGTTCCAGCCGGAACATTCACAGTTGCCAATAAATCAGACGTTTCTTTACGGTAAAAATCAAAAGCTCCTGAAATTCGATCTTTTTTAATACCAAAATCAATACCTACATTATACGATTTCGTTTGCTCCCATTTCAAGTTAGCATCAAACCCTCCCGGTCTAAGTGCCGTGTAATATTGCCCTCCAAATGCATATTGAGCCGTTGTTGCTCCTTCGAAATAATTAGAAATATATGCGTAATCACCTATTCCATCTTGTTGACCTGTTATACCAAATCCACCTCGAACTTTTAACATATTCAACCAAGTTACTTTCTCCATCCATTTTTCACCAGTCACAATCCAAGCGGCTGAAATAGAAGGAAACAATCCCCAACGTGCCTCTGGACTAAATCGAGAGGATCCATCACGACGAAGGGAAGCATTTAAGACATATTTATCATTAAACGTGTATATTCCTCTCGCATAAAAAGACAATAAGGCATTCTTGGTATAGAATGGATTTGCAACAGCAGGATTAGTTATCGAATCTTGTGCTTCATTGTAAGTGGGTAAGTTTGGACTAGACGAATACCAATCTTGGTATGAATAACCAGCTGTTAAGTCAATTAAATGAATTGATTTTTTTTCACCATTATTGAAATTTGCGTACGCTTCAATTAATTTATTTCCTTTTGTTGAGCGATATCGACTGTAAACACCTTTAGAGAAGAAATCGGAAGCAGAAGTTGCTGGAACTTTCACCTCGCCTGTTCCTTCAGCTTGATCTGTACCGACGTTAACAACAGCTTTTACCATTGGAAAGAAATGCAGTTTGTACGTAACTTTTGCATTGGCAATATAGCGTTGAACTTCACTTCTATCATCACGTTGCATAATTAATCCAAGTGGATTGCGAGCCGATAAGGTATTGGGATTATCACTATTATCAATCCACTCAAAATAACCTCCGTATAAGGAAGTGTCAGAGTACACTGGTTGAGTTGGATCAAAATATGCTGCTCCTAATGCTCCACGACTTGCAAAAAATGAATTTGTTTGAACAAATTTTTGATTAGCTTCAATCGTAAGGTGATTTTTAAAAAAGGATGGAGAAATATTTAATGAAACCGAAGTTCTTTTAAATTGATCTCTTTTTAACAATCCATTTTCTAACCTATTTCCAAACGATAATCTATAAGGCAAACCCTTAACACCTCCGGTTAACGAAATATTATTGTCTGTGACATATGCTCTTCTAAACACTTGTTTTTGCCAATCTGTATTAGCACCACCCAACAAAGCAGCTTGTGCCGGTGTTCCGTTTGCACCTACGAGTTCACGCATTTGATCACCAGATAAAACATCAGCATACTTTGCAATAGTAGATATTGAATGTTTTGAATCTAAAATTACCCGAAGCGGAGTGTCTTTTCCTCCATCTCCTTTTTTAGTGGTTATTAGGATTACACCATTAGCTGCTCTAGATCCATAAATAGCTGTAGCAGATGCATCTTTTAACACCACAAAAGAAGCAATATCATTCGGATTAATCAAAGAAAGTGGATTGGCTGAACCAGCAATTCCTCCATTGTCCAAAGGAACACCATCTACAACGATTAATGGATCATTACTCGCATTGATAGAAGTGCCGCCCCTCAATCTCAACGTGCTTCCAGAGCCAGGAGCTCCATCATTCGTATTTATTTTTAGGCCAGATACTTTCCCCATGATTAACTGTTCAGGAGAAGACATCGAACCTTGTGTAAAATTCTTTTCTGAAATTATTGTTGCTGAACCAGTTAAATCTTTTGTTCGTGTTGTACCATATCCAATTACCACAACCTCTTCAAAATCGGTAGCTCTAAGCAATTTTACATCTTGCTCTAGTGATTGACCCGCAACTAAATTAATTTGGATCGTATCCGTTGAATAATCGATTAATCTAACCAACATTTTATAGGATCCGGGAGCAATATTGTTTATTGTATAAATACCCAGTTCGTTCGAGGTTGCCCCTTTACCTTTTCCTTCCAAAACAATCGACACGCCCTCAAGTGGCTTGTTTTCTATATCAACGATTTTTCCAAAAACCTTTCCAAGTTGCGAAAATGAAAGAAATGGAACCGTCAATAAAATTATCAGTAAGTAGCTGTTTTTCATTTAATAAACTATTAAAATAAATACTAAAAATGTAAATTTAATTCCCAAATATATCTTTTATTTTCTTAATGTCAAAATGACACAAAGAAAAATCGAATTAATGTAAAATTCTGATGAAATCTTTTTGATCAAATTCAGTCAAATAATTGGCGTTTTTTAAACCAACAAGTTTAAATCTCAACTCTTGTTTTACATTGTATTCAAATTCAATTTCTTTACCATTCATTGTTATTTTTCGTGGTTTCTTATCTAAACCATGGATAACAAATTCCAAATCTTTCATTTCAGTTTTAAAACTCGAGATGGTCAATGTACTTTTTTTCTTTTTTTGAATAAAGTAAAAATCCATCCATTGATATTCGGGAATTTCAATTTTGTTTTTTTTCGACGGATTCAATCCATTATCATTATACAAAAAGCCTCTACTCCCCTTTTGATTTGCCGAAACATAATAATGCATCACAACTTGTTCTGGTTGGTAATCATCTAATGATTGGTTTACGGCACACATCGGCACAAAAGATCCTCCTTTAACGAATACGGGAATATGGTCCATAGAATTTGAATAATCTACCACCGAAAAAGGTTCTTTTCCATTGATAGTTAAGTCGTTTTTCACATCAATTTTTTTACCTGAATGAAAGTCATACCAGATTTGGTTTTTGGGTAATCGAACTTGGGTAGTAGATTCATTTTTATTCGTTACTGGATGAACGAGAAATGCACTTCCCCACATATATTGTTGCGCGTCATTCTCGGACCAGTGAGCACTTGAGTCTTCAAAAAACAGGGGACGCATTAATGGAAGTCCAAAATGTGCGTTTTCATATGCCAGGTTATAATTGTATGGAAATAATTGGTATCTCAATTCAATGGCTTGCTTAGCGATTTTTTTTGTTACATCATCTTTGAAAACGGGCTCAGATGAAACGTCTTGTTGTGCATGTGGCCTAAAAACGGGTTGAAAAACTCCATACTGCAACCACCTAAGATACAACTCAGTATCATCCAAAGCACCGGCGAAACCACCCAAATCCGAATGCATATAACCAATTCCTTGCATACCCATCTGCATGGAGATTTCCATCTGTGGTTTTAACCCACCCCATGTACGATTCACATCTCCGGACCAAGGAATAATTCCATATTTTTGGGTTCCTGAAAATCCAGATCGCATTAAAATAAACGGACGTTGTTGTGGGAAATCGCGTTCATACCCTTCAGCAATCAACTTTGCCCATTCATGCCCATAAATATTATGCACCTCATTTGCTTTTAATGAACCATGGAACATATTTTCAGGATGAACTTCAGGCTCTCCCAAATCACCCCAAAAACCTGCTACTCCAATGTTTGCCAACTTCTTATATTCATTCCAAAACCAATCTTTCACGTGAGGTTGAAAAACATCTAACAGCCCGGTATTTCCAAAATAAAAATTATACGTAAGTGGATTTCCCAAGCTGTCCATGCCTAGCAATTTTTTATCGGCCGCCTCCTTCCATTTTTTTGAGGTTGTGAGAATAAAAGGTTCAGTTATTAATATAGTTTTCACCTTATTTTCTCTAAAATCACGAATCATTTTTTCAGGCTCCGGGAATGAGTCGCGATAAAACTCTAGATTCCCCAAGGTTCCTTGAATTTCTTTACCGAACCAATATAAATCAAAAATAATGGCATCTAAAGGAATTGAATCTTTTCGGAATCGATTTACTACGTCCCTCCCCTCTTGTTCCGAATGATATCCAAACCGACTGGCGAAATTACCAAACATCCACTTCGGAGGAATCGGTTGATAACCCAATAATTCAGATTGATTTTTCATCAAATCAGCCCAATCATCGCCAATTACCAATTGATAGGTTTTTCTGCCTCCCATTGTTTCATAACTCAATACATTTTTCTTCTTCGAATCTAAATCAAGGAAACCAACAGCAGCATTATCAAAGTGGATGGCATAACGTTTATTTGAAAGCACAATTGGCATAGTATAATTCATCAATTCCGACCGTTCTTCATACCCATAGTGGGCTTGGTTATATAATTTCAATCTATTTCCTCTTCGGTTCATTCCTAAGGCACGGGCACCACCGCCATATAGAAGTTCGTCATTGGTTAAATTAAAGTGAATTTTCTCCAAATCTCCCTCAGTATCATAGCCCCATTGTTCTGAAATGACCA
>CAMBBW010000147.1 GCA_945863425.1 Lishizhenia tianjinensis | reverse complement strand
TTTTTCAAACGCTTCTTGAACTTTTTTCAATTTATTTTCGTGAAGAACTTCCACTAAAATGAACTCACATTTTTTAGCTTTCAATGAATTAAAAACACGATTTACGGGTAAATTAAAATCACTTCCCGTTGCTTTCAAACTGAAATAAGAGTCAAATGCAGAAAAGCCAATGTGCGGAGGGATTTTGTTGGAATGAATTATCCAAATAAACGAGGACTCCCAATTTTTGGGCTTCACATCGACTGAAAAGGACTCAAAAAGGTAATTATAGGTCGCAGGTTCCATGGAAAACGAATTGCGCTGGACCAATTAAATAAATTTGACGAAATTTCCCCAATTCAAACTGATCAAATTCTACACTCAAATCTCCTCCACGTGCACTGACAAAAACCGAATCAACGCCCATTAAATTATTTTTAACAGCTATTGATAATGCCGCTGCAGTAATTCCAGTTCCGCAAGCTAAAGTTTCATTTTCAACGCCACGTTCATAGGTTCTAATAGCAATTGATTTCGAATCTATTTCCTCAATGAAATTAATATTAATTCCGTTTTCCACATATTTTTCAGAGAATCGAATGGCTGCACCTTTTGAAACCACTTCTAAGGAATCAATGGATTTTTCAACGAGTACTAAATGAGGCGAACCAGTGTTTAATTCAAATGAATAAGAATCATTGCTTTTAATTGAATCTACATCATTCATTTTCAACCGTATTTGATTGTTATCCTCAATGATTGCTTCATGTGAACCGTCAATCGCTTCGAAGGTTACTAGCGACTTTATATCGGTTAATCGACAAAAGAATGCTACTGCGCACCTGGCACCATTTCCACAAAAACTTTTGGTGGCATCCGGGTTATAAAAATCCATGTAAAAGTGCAAAGATTCATGTGCGGATAATTTAATTAGGCCATCAGAACCAATTCCAAAATGACGATCACACAAACGGATTATTTGTTCGTTGGATAGGAAATCAAATTCACCCAAACGATTATCTAATAGAATAAAATCATTTCCCGCTCCTTGATATTTAAAAAATGGAATTCGCACTTTTTTTTAGACAAAAATAGCAGTTTTTCTGGTAAAAGGATGCTTAACATTCTTTAACAATGGTAACATAACATCAAAATTGTCTTTCTGTTATTATTGTATTGAAAATTTAAAAGCGTAAATTATGAAAACAGTAATCATTAAACAATTAGCGCTGGGTATAATTGGTGGTCTACTCCCACTCTCAGCCTATTTAACAATTAATTTTGTCACTAATGACACCAAACTTTCTGACCGAGTATTGAACGGCAATCGACAGGCAAATACCCGCTTTGCAAGTATGCAAGGAACACCCGTGGATTTCATTCAAGCATCTGAAAACTCAATAAATTCAGTTGTTCACGTTACCACCAAAGTGGTTCAAACCTCCTTTCAACGGGATATTTTCCAAGAGTTCTTTAATGGTCCGGGCGCAGGTGGCAGAGAATTTAAGCAATATGGTTCTGGATCCGGTTCGGGTGTAATCGTTTCATCTGAAGGGTATATTGTTACGAACAACCACGTAATTGAAAACGCAAGCGAAATAGAAGTTATTCTTAATGATAATTCAAAATACACAGCCAAAATAGTAGGAACCGACCCGTCCACGGATATTGCCATTTTGAAAATTGAAGGATCCGGATTTCAACCTATTCCACTTGGAAACAGTGACGATTTAAGAATTGGCGAGTGGGTGTTAGCCGTTGGAAATCCATTTAATTTAACCTCTACAGTAACAGCAGGAATTGTTTCTGCTAAAGCAAGAAATATAAATTTATTATCTGACCGTTCTAAACAAGATGTCATTCCAATTGAATCATTCATCCAAACAGATGCTGCTGTAAACCCGGGAAATAGCGGTGGCGCCTTAGTAAACACAAAAGGAGAATTGGTTGGAATTAATACGGCGATCGCATCGCAAACCGGAAGCTACTCTGGATATTCTTTCGCCGTTCCGGTTAACCTTGTGGAGAAAGTAATGCGTGATTTAATTGATTATGGAATTGTGCAACGCGGTTATTTGGGCGTTCAAATCAATGATATTACCCAGGAAATCAAAACCAAAAATAACTTACCAAGCACAAAAGGAGTTTTTGTAACGAAGGTTGTTGAAGATGGAAGTGCTGACAAAGCAGGGATAAAAGATGGCGATGTGATTTTAAAAATCGGAACGAAAGAAGTGAATTCTGTTGCTAGTTTGCAAGAAGAAATTGGCAAAAGAAGACCAGGCGACAAAGTAAGTGTTACCATTCGTAACAAAAAAGGAGAAGAAGAGATCGTTGAATTAATTCTTCGAAACAAGGAAGGAGAAACAAAATTGATTTCGAAAGAAGAAGTGAGTAAAAATATTGCTTTGGGAGCTTCCTTCGTTGAACTAACCGACAAAGAAAAAAAGGAACTAAATATTTCTTACGGAGTAAAAATCAAGAGTATTCAAGCCGGAAAATTAAAGGCGATCGGGTTAACGGAAGGAATGGTAATTAGTAAGATAAATAATGAAACCATTGAAACGGTTGAAGAATTAACTACCAAATTAAATGGGGTAAATAGAGGTGTTTTACTGGAGATTATAACGGAATCTGGACAAAAGGATTACAAAGGATTAGGACTGTAACTAACAAAAAGTACAAGTTTTCAACAATGGGCAAAATTGATACTAAAAAAGAAAAATAAATTTTTAAAATCACATTTTTTGGTGTTACTTTGCCCTTATACATCGTTATAGCTTAAATTTAAAATCCTTTTAAAAAGCATGAGACAACTAAAGATTACCAAATCGATTACCAATCGCGAAAGTCAGTCATTAGACAAATACTTACAAGACATTGGGCGTGAAGAGCTGATTACAGCAGAAGAAGAGGTCGAATTGGCCAGAAAAATTAAACAAGGTGATCAATTAGCATTAGAGAAACTCACTCGAGCCAATCTACGTTTTGTTGTTTCGGTAGCAAAACAATACCAAAATCAAGGATTAACATTGCCCGATTTAATTAATGAAGGTAATTTAGGTTTGATTAAGGCTGCGCAAAAATTTGATGAAACACGTGGATTCAAATTTATTTCCTACGCTGTTTGGTGGATTCGTCAATCAATTCTTCAAGCATTAGCAGAACAAGCACGAATTGTACGTTTACCATTGAATCAAGTAGGTTCTTTGAATAAAATTAACAAAGCTTTTTCTCGCTTAGAACAAGAATATGAAAGACCACCTTCTGCGGAAGAATTAGCAGAGGCACTTGAAGTTCCTGAAGACAAAATCAAAGAAAGTTTAAATGTTTCCGGTCGTCACGTATCCATGGATGCCCCATTAACTACAAATGAAGATGGTGGAACACTAATGGATGTAATGGCAAACAATGACGCTCCAAAAACAGACCACATGTTAATGGCTGAGTCTTTGCAGAAAGAAATTGAGCGTTCATTGAGCACATTAACTGACAAAGAGCGCGAAATCATTCGATTGTTTTTTGGAATTGGAATGAATCACGGATTGACACTTGAGGAAATTGGTTCAAAATTCAATTTAACAAGAGAACGCGTAAGACAAATCAAAGAAAAAGCAATTCGCCGATTGAGACATACTTCTCGAAACAAATTGTTGAAATCTTATTTAGGATAATTTATAATTTCCAATTCAAAAGGCTGCCAATTTGGTAGCCTTTTTTTATTTTTGCGTCATCAATCAAAAAAAAACAAAATGGATAAAGGACTAGGGTATGAATTAGAACTAAAGTCGCATTTAGAGCGAGAACGTGCTGCTGTAAAATTGCAAAGCAAAGTAGGTGAACTTTTGTATGAAAAAGGAATTGAACTCGTGCTTTTCAGAAATCACTTGACTGATGTAACGATTTCAGAAATATTGAACCTTCATGAGTATGCTAAAAAGGTTGTAAACAAACCGATTGATGTATTCACAACTTCTGAATTAGCTGCAGAAATTTCTACCATGGATATTGTTCCTTCTAAATTAGACATTGGTAAACTGGCTTCTGAATGGTTACTTGATCATGCAAACTATGCTTCGAAAAAAGAATTTTTAAATACCAAATTGAATGGTTTTTCCAGTGCTAAAAGTGAGGCTGTTGAACCAAGAGATGTAATCCTTTACGGTTTTGGACGAATTGGTCGTTTGGCTGCAAGAGAATTAATAAAACAAGCCGGAAAAGGGCAACAATTAAGATTGCGTGCCATTGTTACTCGTGGATGTTCCGATGCTGACATTATTAAACGAGCTGCCTTGTTGCGTAACGATTCTGTTCATGGAGCTTTTAAAGGATCTGTTATCGAAGATTTGGAAAATAAAGCGTTAGTTATCAATGGACAAATTGTTCAAATGATCGACGCATCAAATCCAGAGGATGCAGATTACACGAAATATGGAATTTCAAATGCTTTGGTAATCGACAATACAGGAGTTTTCACTAATCGTGAAGCATTGTCAAGACACTTAAAGGCAAATGGAGTTTCCAAAGTATTATTAACCGCTCCAGGAAAAGAAATTCCAAATGTGGTTTATGGTATCAATCAAGGAGAGTTGGATATTGAAAATGAAAACATCTATTCTGCTGCTTCTTGCACAACAAACGCAATTTCACCTATTTTGAAAGTGGTGAATGATAAATATGGTGTGGTGAAAGGACACATTGAAACGGTTCATGCCTATACCAATGACCAAAACTTATTGGATAATATGCACAACAAACCAAGAAGGGGTCGTTCCGCGGCAATTAATATGGTAATTACTTCAACCGGTGCGGGAAGTGCCGTAACGAAAGTTATTCCAGATTTAAAAGACAAATTAACAGCCAACGCAGTTCGTGTGCCAACACCGAATGGTTCTTTAGCGATTTTAAGTTTAGAATTAGCGCAAAATACATCTGTGGAAGACGTAAATCTTGCAATTCGTGAGGCAGCATTAAACGGTGAATTAGTGAATCAAATATACTATTCACTTGACCCTGAATTAGTTTCTAGTGATATTATTGGAAATACATGTTGTTCTGTTTATGATTCACATGCAACGATTGTTTCAAATGATGGTAAAAATGTTGTATTGTACGCATGGTATGATAACGAGTTTGGATATACAAAACAAGTGATTCGTTTGGCAAAATACGTTACTAAAGTTCAGCGATCAATTTATTATTAATCGTTTTTATCTTTTTTTAAAGAGGCTGTCTGAATAAGGCAGCCTTTTTTAGTTGTATAAATCATGCGTACTTAATTTTCAAATAGAACATCATTTATTTCCGAATATTTGTCACATTCATTAAGGGGAAATTGCTACCATTGTTCGGGAAAAGGTACTCAAATATGGACTTAAATACAATATTAATCCGACCTTGCTTCTTGCTTTCATCTCCCAAGTTAAACGCTTATAGGAGTTGGGCATGAAAAAGAAAATAGTAACAAAATGATTAACTTATTCCGTTATAAAGTTTAGTTTTCGTAAAATTAGTATGCATTTGTTGTATCCCAACGGGGAAAATTTATTAAAAAAATAGCGTTTGCTAAACGTCCTGTGCCGTAAAAGTCGAAATTATATGTAAGACAGGGAAGTTAAAGTAAAACGCTCATGCTACGGCGTGGGCGTTGCTTTGCTTTGTCTTACTGGGCTTCGACTCCCATCGGTACAAGTAAAAAGCAACTGTCCCACGCTTTTTTTGTTGTATACAATCTCACTGCGGGGCGGGTGAACCTAATACTTTTAAAAATGAAAAAAGTT
>CAMBBW010000146.1 GCA_945863425.1 Lishizhenia tianjinensis | reverse complement strand
GTTTCAAGCGCGTCTTCTGTTCGCTCAATATTTATCTCTTTATTTCCTTTTTCAGCTTCTTTAAACATTTGTGCTCCACCTGCTCCACAACACAAACCGTTTGTTTTGCAGCGTTTCATTTCAACTAATTCAGCGTCTAATTTTTCAATCAACGAACGAGGTGCTTCATAGACATCATTGGCTCGACCTAAATAACAAGGATCATGAAACGTAATTTTCTTTCCTTTAAATGTTTGATTTCCTTCAAGTGATAGCTTTCCGGTATTGATTAAATCTTGGATTAGTTGCGTATGATGAATCACTTCATATTCACCACCCAACTCAGGATATTCATTTTTAAGGGTGTTAAAGCAATGAGGACAGGCTGTAACAATTTTCTTTACTTCATAGCCATTCAAAACCTGAATGTTCATCATCGCTTGCATTTGAAACGTGAATTCATTTCCTGCACGCTTAGCCGGATCTCCCGAACAACTCTCCTCTGTTCCTAAAACCGCAAACTTAACATTACAATGATTCAGTATTTTAACTACAGCCTTGGTTATTTTCTTTGCACGATCGTCAAAACTGCCTGCACAACCAACCCAAAACAACACATCTGCGGTTTCTCCATTTGCCAGCATTTCAGCCATTGTAGGTACTTTCAAACTCATATCTTAATCTTCGTTAGCCCAATTTAATCTATCATTCGGAGAAAATTGCCAAGGAGCGCCATTGTTCTCAATATTCGTCAACATTCCTGTCAACTCAGTCGGCATTTTAGATTCTTCCATCACCAAATACCTTCGTAAATCAACAATAATAGAGAGCGGATCAATATTTACCGGACACTCTTGAACACATGCATTACATGACGTACAAGCCCAAATTTCTTCTTCGGAAATATAATCTCCTAGTAAACTTTTCCCATCTTGATAGTCCTTTCCATGTTTTCTCTGTGAATCACCCACTTCCATTAATCGATCACGCGTATCCATCATAATTTTTCGAGGAGATAATTTTTTACCGGTAATATTTGCAGGACATGAAGAAGTACATCTTCCACACTCCGTACAGGTATAAGCATCGAGTAAATTTTTCCATGTTAAATCAGTAACATCCTTTGCACCAAAGCGTTGCGGAGCTTCATCCGGATTAGCAGGTGCAGCAAATGGATCAGCAGATGGATCTAGCATTAATTTTACTTCATTGGTAACAGACTCCATGTTGGAGAATTTACCTTTCTTTTCCAAATTTGAATAATACGTATTTGGAAAGGCTAGTAAAATATGAAAATGCTTCGAATATGGAAGATAATTTAAGAACACAAACACCATGGTTATATGTCCCCACCAACCAATTTGCTCCAATAAATGTAAGGTTTCAGTTGATTTTATTCCTCCAAAAAAGAGTGGACCTATAAATTGACTCACTGCAAATCCATAACTAGTATCCGAATGCAATAACTGAGCTGCTTCATCTGCTCCGTTCATCGTGAAAATGCATACTAATAAAATGATTTCAAAAATCAAGATTAAATTCGCATCTTTCGTTGGCCATCCCTTCAATTCACTCATGGTTAAACGAGGAAGTTTCAACATGTTTCTGCGCGCTAAGAAAGCAACTGTTGCAAAAAAAGCAAGAACTGACAAGATCTCGATAAAACTTATCATGAAAGTATAAAAACCTCCCAAGGAATCTTTCAATGAACGATGTCCACCAGATAAACCATCCGCAACAATCTCAATTAACTCGATTTGAGTAATTACAAATGCGACATACAAACACAAATGAAGCAAAGCTGGAATTGGTCGAGTGAACATCTTTTTTTGACCTAGAGCAACTAAAAACATCGTTTTCCAACGGTCAGCTGCATTATCCGTGCGATCTAGTTTTCGTCCAAGTAAAATATTCTGACGAATTTTGTAAACATTCCAGGAGAAAAAACCTACTCCTCCTATTAAAAGCAATGCAAATGCACTAATTTGAATCATACGATTGAATTATTCCGGAATACTATCCAATATTTTTTTCAATTTCTTTTCATCTTTCGGACTCAATTGAGTTCCTTTTACTTTGGCTCCAAAAACACTCATATGAATGTATCGATTTGGATTTTTCTGTAAGTCTTGTAATAGATTTTGTAAATCTTTGTTTGAATTAACAAGTTCGTTATACAATTGTTTATCATTTAACAACAATCCAATTGAGCCGTCACCATTTTTAATTTTCACCAAAACATCATTAAAGTTTTTCAAAGATTCTTTAGCCTCGGAAATCACTTCCTTGTATTTTGAAGTAACAATATCATCCGTAATTTTCTTTGTATTGCCAATGATTGAAGTTATCTCTTCATTACTTTTCTTTAAATTAAAGGTAATGTTCTCAACGTTATTTAGAATTTTATCAAATTTGATTTTTTCATCTGCTACAAATCCCTCCATTTCATTGGCTACATTTCCCAATTTTTTAATTGCCATTTTCACTTCCTTCATGCTACCCTCAATTTCTGAAGTTGCTGTATTGTCCCAAAATGCGGAAAGAGAGCCCACCATTTTGTCTACAGAGCTCATCATGGCTTGCACTTTCTGAGAAATCGGATCAGCATATTGCTTTACTTGAGAAAACATATCCACGGAAAGTTTTCCTTCAATTGTTTCACCTGGTTGTACAAATCCTTTCGACAAATCAGAACTTAAATACAACAACATTCCTTTATTCAATAAATCCAATGAACCAACCTCTATGCGAGAGCCTTTAGGGATTTGAATATTTTTTTCAGCAATTGAGAATCCTATTTTCACTTTTTTTTCCGGTGGATTCGAAGCAACATATTCGATAGTCATTACTTTACCAATGATCACTCCATTTAAAGTAACATTGGCAGAAGGAGCAATTTGTCCAGAGTTTGGAAAGTATGCATAATAAATTTTATCACCTCCGAAAAAGCTGTTTCCTTTTAAGAAATTAACTCCGGCTACTAAAAAAACGATAGCTGCAATTGCGATTAATCCTGCTTTTAATTCTTTTGAAAACTTCACTGCCCTTATTTTTCTGCTAATTTAATACCTTTTTCCAAATTAATGCGTTCACCATTTAAAAATGCAACTACAAAAGCGGTTGAAAATCCAAGTTTACGAACCTCATTTTTGTATTCATTTGCTCCTTTGAAATCACGAACAAATTTACCAGTTGCGTATTTGTATAAATTATCATGTTTATACTCAAAAACTTCTAATCCTTTAAAGCGAGATGAGCTGACCGAAATTTGTTTTTCTGACATGTCGAACTGAATTCTAAATACTACAGTATCTATCGGATCAATTTTACTAGACGGAGCTGAAGCTTGACTTTCAAACGGATTATCTTTCTTTTCAGAATTCGATGATTTCGATGGCTCCTCTTTTTCTGTTGGAACATTATTTCCTGTTCCTGAAGACGTTTGCTCAGCGACACCTTCTAATTTATTTTTATACCGCTTAAAAGCCCTGAAAATCGCATCTGACATTTGTGATTGGCCGTCTTTACTTCCCAAAAACTTTTCTTCGTTTGGATTTGTCAAAAAACCTGTTTCAATGAGAACACTCGGCATTGTTGTTTGATGAAGCACTAAAAACCCTGCTTGCCTAACTCCCCTATCATGTCTACCCAATGATTTAAATTCAGACTGAACGCGCTCAGCAAATAAAATAGATTGATCCAAATAAACGGACATTTGTAATTGAATGATTATCAATGCATCAGGAGACAAATCAATGTTCTTATAACGTGCTCCCTTGTCTTGTTCTAGTTTAATGATACTGTTCTCGCGCTCGGCAACTTGTTTTTGGGAATCCGTTTTATGCAAACCCAATACATAGGTCTCAGCACCATAAGCACTAGGAGAAGCGGAATTCGCATGAATACAGATGAACAAATCTGCTTTATTTCGGTTTGCGATTGCAGCACGTTCATGCAATTCAACAAAAACATCTTTATCTCTGGTGTAAATTACTTTAACATCTGGAAAATTCTTTTTTATGGATTCTCCCAATTTCAATGCAATAGATAAACAAACGTGCTTTTCATAGTTTGAAGCGCCCAAACAACCTGAATCATGACCTCCATGACCTGCATCAATAACCACTGTTTTTAACGCCGTTTTTTGAGAATTTGCTTGAAAACTTATAAATAAAAGTAAAACAAGACAACTTACAACAAGAGATGAAAGTCGAAAAAGCACTGTTTCGTTAACAATTTTAATAGCTTTGTATCCGTTAATCCTCATAGTATAAAATTAAAGAGCTTCCTTGAGCAAGATACATACCATATTTATAGTTTTCTTCGTTCCATTGTTGATAATGTTTTCAAGTAGAAATTGTTACGCTCAACCAACTGGAATAAAAGACACGATTTATTTGGATGATGAATCCATGAAGGATGTATTGATTTACAATGCAAAAGATTCACTTTATACTGATTTTAAAAATAAGAAAATCTATTTATGGGGAAGTGCGAAAGTTGAAATGACCGGAATTAACATGGTTGCTGGCTTCATATTAATAGACCTTGAAAAAAATGAAATTCTTGCCTCTTATCGATTGGAAAAAGACAGCGTTCGAACTGAAATCCCCGTCTTTACAGATGGTAATGAGCGCATTGAGGCGGCAAGGATTCGGTACAATTTAAATTCAAAACGCGGCTTTATCGAAGAAACAAATATCAAACAAGAAGAAACCTATCTGCACATGGCGGTTGCAAAAAAACAATCCAATGATGATATTCATTTTATTAATGGCAGATTTACAACGTGCGACCAACTAGAACCCCATTATCATTTTCAACTCTCAAAAGCGGTATTAATTCCTGAAAAGCGCATTGTTACCGGACCGATGAATTTACATATTAATGGCGTACCTACCCCACTTGGATTACCTTTTAGTGCGATTCCATTAAAAACGAAAGAACGCGACAAAGGATTTATCTTCCCTGAATTTGTTCCACTTTCCACCTATGGATTTGGGGTTCAGAACCTTGGATATTACATTCCAATAAACGATCGACTTCAAACTACGCTTTATGCCAATTTGTACAACCGCGGAAGTTGGGGATTGAGAAATGAATTGGATTATGCCAAACGATACGGCTATACAGGAAAATTAAACGTTGGATTTCAACAATTTTTTAGCGGATTCCCGAGCAATGACAAGCCATTTAAAGTTTCTGTGATGTGGTCACATCGAAAAGATCCTAAATCCAATCCCAATTGGAATTTCAGTTCAAGTGTTAATTTCATTTCAGATAACCAATCCAAAAATAGTTTAGATCCGTTGAATCCCACCTATTTTAATAACAGTTTTAATTCGGACGTCAATCTCAATAAATTATTCCCGGGAAAACCGTTATCCATGGGGGTAAAAATGTCTGTGAGACAAAATTCAATCACCCGAAACATTGCACTGATAAGTCCAATACTAAATGTAAACGTCAATCGTGTTTTCCCATTTAAAAGCTTGGTTAAAAACCCATCGAACGAATTTGAAAAAATGCTTCAACGAACTGGATTTACCTACTCCATGGAAGGACAAAACCGTTCCACATTTGGCGACTCGCTACTCAATCAAGGAGCTTTTTCACAAATTGGAAGTAAATTTTTCAATGGTGTTTCGCAACAAATGTCCTTGCAAACAACATTTGGTCTCTTTAAAAATGCGATCAAAGTGAATCCAAGTATTTCTTATGCGAATAAAATCAATTTGCAGCAAATTCAAAAAAATTACGACGCTTCCATTGATAATTCAAAAACGGATACCGTTCAAAAATTTGGAATGGCTCATGACTTCAACCTAAATGTGAATTTAACAACCGTTGTATACTCCTATTATCGATTTGTCGGGAAAAGCAA
>CAMBBW010000145.1 GCA_945863425.1 Lishizhenia tianjinensis | reverse complement strand
CCCCAAAATTAGAAGGTAGGTATCGCTTGTTTGTTTCTGTAAGTGATGGCGAAAAAACAGCCTATTCGAATTTGCCATTTTACGTTCAACTTGATACCACCCAAAATTCTAATAAGGTCACCTTTAAAAAACAAACGTTACATTCATTTGATGAAAAATAGTTACCTATTAATAGCATTAATGATTGCGTTTTTAAATCAAAACGTTACTGGACAGTTGCGTTCAGATACTTCTGAGTTTTCACCTATTAATTCGGGATTATTTCCAAAAAAAATCAGTTCAGCACTGGATAACATTAGTATATCTGGTTATTATCGTTTTTTAGGAGCCTATTCACAAATGAGTAATCCGTACCCGGAATTTGAGTCTATTAAGCGTAAAGTTTTTTTAGGCGATGACAGTAATATTCCGCAATTGATGTTGACTATTGGTGGGAAACCCTCAAAAACCACTTCATTTTCAACAGATTTATTCCTTTGGGCTCCGCTTTCGGGAAGCACTACGGATTATGCCAAAGGGTTGAATCTTGGAATTAATTTAACGGGCTCACATTCAACAAAATACGGCTTATTTAATATTAAAATGGGGGGCATTCATTGGTATACCTTGAGTCCATTTACTTTTTCTTCGAATACTGCCTATAACCGATTCAGCATTTTTGAACGGAACCCGTGGGATCCTAATACAAATGAGCCCTATGACCGCTATAAAACATTTTATAAAAATGGAGCTCTTACTCAAGATGTACGGTGGGGTCAGCAAGCTTTTCAAGGATTTATATTGGATGGTGCACGCTTGCCGCAAGGGTTCTCATTTGCTTTTATGCATGGTAAATCACAATTTAATGGTGGTTCCTTGCCAAGACCAAATTTGATGACAGCTGGAAAAATAAAAAAAGATTTCAAAGATAATTTCGTGAGTCTCAATGCTATTTCAAGTCAAACCTTTACAGATAGCCTCGCAAGACTGGCGATTGGATTTAACCTGATTACAACCGAATATAAATTGAAATGGAAAGAACTTACTTTATTGGGTGAAATTGGATTAGGCAATTATTACAGTCCGACTGCTTCCAATAAATGGGGAGAAGCTATCGATCTCAAGTTTCAATTCTCCAAAAAATGGACTTATTTTCCGCTGGAAGTACGATATTTTCAAGTAAGTCCGAACGTTATTAATAACAATGGAGCGTTTTGGAATTCATCCATTCAAGAATTCAACACCAATTTTGCTGCAACGGGGAGTCAGACTCCTTTAATTCCATTTGCTAGTTCTCTGGTTAATATTGGTCAACTGACAAATAATCGTAGGGGTTTAATACTTAATACTGATTTGAATTACAAAAAGAACAAATTAACATTAGGGTATAGCGCTGCTTCCGAAATTAGTGGTATTTCTAATAGAATTACTTACGGACACCCTGCCAACAATTTAGCCCTCTCTCGTTTTTGGCGGTGGGCTTTCCCAGCTAATGTTGGTCCCTATGGAAATTTAAATAAAATTTACCGGGGAGTATATGAAACAGTAACAATTACGGACTCCATAACAGCCAAAGGGTTTAACACGCTTGAAGTAAGTTTTAAGACAGAAACAAAGTTGTTCGGTAGAGATTTATTAATTTTCTATTTGGGAAGTTTTCATAGTGTGCAGCAACGATTTTCAGCGTTACCCATTTACTCATCAAAAGCCTATTTGCAAAGCTATAACAATCAAGCGGAGTTTTATTATAAGCTCAACAAGCATGTTATTTTTTCTAATTATTTTGGATTTGATCGTATTCTTGCCAATAATAAAACTGAGTTAGATCAAGTAAGTCTCAAACCAAAAAATCAAATAGGATGGAGTTATTCCATAGGATTGGATTTACAGCTGGCTAAAAATACTGGTTTATACCTCCGTCATCGATGGATGAAATATCAAGATTTGAACTTCTCATTGGATCATTATCAAGGAACAGAAACCACTGTCGAACTAAAAATATTTTTTTAAATGAAGGTAATTATTGGATTAATTTTTCTGCTGGCTCTATTGGATTCTTTTTCGCAAGAGGGTAAAAAAGTGCAGTTTATTGGTGGGGCTCGATCGTTAATTTCTCAAACCGGTTTTTCGTCTGATGATTCTGACACAGTTACACCAAGAAAATCAACGGGTGGATATGCTTTAATCGACCTAGGCATAAAAATTAATCCAAATTCCAACACGGAAATTTTAGGGATGATGCGAATTAAAAATGATTTTGGTGGATTTTGGGGTGGAGGAGTCACTTTTGATGTTCGTCAAATTCAAGTAAAAGGAGTAGCGGGAAATGTAGTTCGATATCAAATTGGTAATATTGATTATAAGCTTTCACCGTATACCTTTTACAACCACAACCCTGATTTATTGGTTTCCTCCTTTTCTACAAATAGAATCAAAGAGGATGTTTTGAATTATGAGTCGTTCTACAAAAACAACAACACATGGCGGCAACAGGGAGCTGCAGCAGACTTTGCATTAAAATTCCCGAAAGGAATCAAGGAAATGAAGTTTAATGGGTTTATTACACGCTTGAATCCAACAAATTTCACCAACATTCTTGAACGTTTCTTTGGAGGTGGTAATGTTGTTGTAAATCAAAGTAAATACCTTACGCTGGGTGTAAATCAAGTTAGCACGTTCGATTTGAAACAAACCGCACTTACAGACAATGCCTATCGAAATAACGTTACATCGCTCACCTATGATGCCTCCTGGACAAATGACAAAATAAAAATTGGAATTGATGGCGAATCCGGTTTTTCATCGAGTTACTCAACCCAAAACATGGAAGGTAAATTATCGGATTATTTTGTTCATGTGAAAGGAACTGCCCAATTAAAAAAATTAGGTCTTAATGTTAAATTAGGGTATATGGATAATGGTCCTGACTTTAGAAGTTTTGGGGCTCAGTCCAAACGTATGGATTTTAATCAAGTAAATGGTTTTTATGAAAGATATACGAACGAGCAAATAATTCGACCTTTATCTTACTATGATTTATACAATGATCCCAGCTTGTATTCAGCGGGGATTTCTACACGAATTATGGCTATAAATCCGGCAATAAATAATGTTTTGCCTTACGGAGTTGCAACTTTCAATAGACGTGGGATTTATATGTGTAGTTCTTTTTCAGATAAAAAGAAAATTGTTTCTATTGATGCTACGTATTATCGCCTCCAAGAAATTCGTGGTCAGGGTACATTTCAACTGCGCACATTTCACTATTTGAACACAACCCTAAAAATTGATTTCTCCAATTGGCTGAAATGGAAGAAAAAACAAGTGTTTCAGCTTGGATTGGCTTATCAGAAAACCAACAGAAAAAGTGAGTTTGATTTTGAAACAATCCGTTTGAATTCCCTTACTGCCAACGCTGGATTTGAATTTGAAATAGTAGAGAATTTATCGGTATTGGGAAATGCATTCCTTTTTCAAAGTAGTGGAAACGAAACTGAGGCGGTCCGCAATGCCAGTGGGGAAATAGTTAATTTCAATCAAATGACCATTGACGGAATCGAAAATAATTTTTCTGGAGGAATTAAATTCTCTTTTACAAAGGATGTGTATTTAGCCGCATTTTTTGAATCAAACTCTAATTCATATAACTTAGCGGCACCATACAGACTCAATCAACTGATGATTTATTATATAATGAAATTTTAAGACCCTATGAAAAAAATAAGTCTAATCATACTCGTTTTAATTTCTATTGTTGCATGTCGTAAAAAGGAACATGACAAAATAGATGGTCCTTCTTTGCAAGATTTAAACGGTCAATTTACCATAATTAACACCCTTCAAGCTAGCCAAGATTCTGTAGACTTTTCTGTAGGAGAAACGGTTTTTTTTACCGCTAGTTTATCCAAAAACACTTCCTGGCAATTACGGATTTCCGGCTTAAGTAGTGGGGCAGAAAAAATCATTACTGGATTAAGCAGCTCACTTGATGCATCCTCTGGATTGTGGAATGGAAGCACGTCGAATTTACCCCTCTTTCGTGCAGAGCAATGCAAAGTTGAGTTAACATTTGCTGGAGAACCAGATACGCTTGTAGTTTATGTAAAAGTACTTCAGCCTAAAACAAATTCTGGATTTATAGTTGCAGATTTTGAAAATGGATTTAATTCAGGATGGGGGTCATTTACTCAATCTGGGGCAAATATGGATTTTCAAATAAAAACAGATACATCAGCTGCTGAAGGAAATGATTACCTCAATATGGCGGGGACCGTAAATTGGGATTGGTTAATTGGTTTGGTGAACTTCAAAGCTAGTGCTTATGGCGCATCTACTCTCCCTCTTCCCTCTAATCCAAATGCTGTTTATTTTAATGTGATGATATACGGCGAACCAGGCCTGATAAATAGTATAGTTTTATTCCAATTTCAAGAAGATGATAATGGCGATGGATTATTTACTAGTACTAGTGAAGATATGTATTCTATTGAAATTCCTGTAAATTGGGTGGGTTGGAAGCTTGTTTCCGTCAAGTACAGCGATTTACTTTGTTTGGTAAATGGAGCTGCTTCAACACCAGCAGGAAATGGTACACATAATTCAGATAAAATTCAACAAATCAACATGCTTCATTTAGCTAATCCATCGTCTGGTTTTGCCAAAGCAAAAATTGATTATGTCATCTTCACAGAAAATGGACCTTTGATCCCATAAACATGAACAAATTTTTTATAATTATTTTTTGTGCCTCTTCAATTTCTTGGTCACAAGAAGATTTGAAAAATTTAGAGGGTGTGGATATTATCGGAAATAGATTAGAATTTAAAAAAGTCGGATTATATGATGAAGAGGTTGCGGATAAATTTACCATACGTGGTTTCAGTCAAATGGAAATTTTCACAAATGAATTAAGCGATGATTTTTGGTCAGCTAAAAACACCACTTGTTTGAAGGCTCATCCAGGGAAAGATGAACTTGATTCTTATTTGCAACTGAAATGGAATAAAGATCAAGATGGGTGTGATTGGGTTGGGATGGGATTTGGATGGGATTCATGGGCGGCAAAAGACATTGCCTACATTCAAGATACGATTGCAATAGAATTGCAAGTGCGCTCAACAGGAAAGTCTTTTACCAACCTTCCGTGGGCATTTGGAATTGAGGATTATGCGGGCAGACAAGCTTGGTTGGGTTATTCTAAGTCATTTTTAATTGGTCAGGAAATCACGCAACAATGGACCAAGGTTCAAATACCCTTTTCATTGTTTCCGTGTGAAGACAATCAATTGGATTTAACGAGTGTAAAACAATTAATTATTCAATTTTTTGGAGAAGGGGCAATTGAAGTAAATTCGATTAAAATTATTCCTTTTTCAGGTAAATTGAAGTTAGACATCCACGCAGCACCTATTTCAAATAGTCCATCCATCGATGGTGATTTAACCGATTGGAACACTTCGTTTACTTCACTATCAGAAGATCATTCATTTGCTGTGCGCTATAATCCAGATACTTTGTTTTTTGCATTTTCTGTTATGGATGATACACCAATGCAAAATTCACAGAAGGAAAGGAATAGTTGGAATGGTGATGCTATTGAACTTGCTTTTTCTACTAATCCTACTGCCAATGAAAAAAGAAAGTTCTTTCTACTGAGTGATCAGCATATTGGAATTGTTAGCGGCTCTAATATTCCTGTATGGAGCTATACTGCAAGTTCTGAGATGCCGACAATTATGAAAAGTTTCAAGCAGAACGAACGAGGTTATACTGTGGAAATTGCCGTGCCTTACTATGCCCTTTATAATCAACAATTACAAGCAGGAACACAATTAGGATTTGAGGTAGCCATTGACTTAGGAACGAATGAGAAACGTGAAAGCCAATCACGTTGGA
>CAMBBW010000144.1 GCA_945863425.1 Lishizhenia tianjinensis | reverse complement strand
TCGAGCGATTTAAGGGCAATTGATATTCGAGAAGCTTTGTATCATTTTGGGATGATTACTGGCGAAGTCACAAATGACGAGTTGTTGGGGAATATTTTCGCGAATTTCTGTATTGGAAAGTAATTACCATCAGTTGTAATTAGAACTGGAGAAAATTAAATAGTTTTAAATTTATTAAAATAAAAAAGGGTTTAGCATCGTTTCTAAACCCTTTTTTAAATTTTACAGTTTACTAATGTAACTGCCATATAAATCCTTGAACTGATAGCCCTCAGAAACACGGTCTTTGCTCAACTTTTTGTATTCAACCAATCCCCAGAGAATGAATTCCTTCATAAAATAAGTATCTTCTTTAGCTAATTCTGGTTGGTGTTTTTTGATTAAGATATCTAATGGCATAATACTATCTAAAATAGTTTTATATTCTTCATCGGAACAATCGTCCAGCAATTCGAAACCACTTTCAGCAAAAAACCATTCCAAAGTATCAGAATAGGGATTTTTCTCGTCTTGTTTTTCGAGTTTTTCAATTTTTGGAAAATAACCCGGAAAGAACGTATGAATTGCATCGCCAATTAAATGTTGCGCTACAACCGCAGCTCCCTCCTGCTCTCCTTCATAAACTAATTCGACTTTTCCGGTAATAGCTGGAATAATTCCCATAAAGTCAGATAATCTTAAAGTAGTTTTATCGGCACCTGATTTGAGGGCTCGACGCTCGGCAGTACTTAATAAATTCTCAAAAGCAGTGATGCTCAATCTCGCACTTATACCACTTTTATTGTCAATGTATTCACTTTCGCGAGCTTCAAAACTAATTTGCTCTAATAAATCTCTGGCTAATGATGGTACATATACCAAGTCGCTTTGAGCAAGATCTAATTTGGCTTCCTGCTCTGTTATGGTTCGGGCAATTTTGATGGTTTCAGGATAATGCGTTAGGATTTGCGAACCTATTCTATCTTTTAATGGTGTTACAATACTGCCACGATTGGTATAATCTTCTGGATTTGCGGTGAAAATAAATTGCATGTCAAGTGGCATTCTCAGTTTAAAACCACGAATTTGAATGTCGCCTTCCTGCAAAATATTGAACAAGGCTACTTGGATTCTGGCTTGTAAATCGGGTAATTCGTTGATGACAAAAATGCAACGATTCGCTCTTGGAATCATCCCAAAATGAATGACTCTGTCATCAGCATAAGAAAGTTTTAAATTGGCCGCTTTTATCGGATCAACATCACCTATTAAATCAGCAACGGTTACATCTGGCGTGGCTAGTTTTTCGGAGAAACGTTCGTTTCGATGCAACCAGGAAATTGGCGTATCATCGCCTTTCTCAGCAATCAAATCTTTGGCAAATCGAGAAATGGGATTCAAGGGGTCGTCATTAATTTCTGAGCCAGTTACAAACGGAATGTATTCATCAAGTAACTCGATCATTTTTCGTGCTAATCTCGTTTTGGCTTGACCACGAAGACCTAATAAGTTGATGTTGTGACGGGATAAAATGGCGCGTTCCAACTCTGGAATTACGGTGTTCTCAAAACCGTGAACACCTTCGAAAGTAGGTTTTCCAGATTTAATTTTCTCTCTCAAGTTATGACGCAATTCGTCTTTGATGCTTTTGCTATGGTATCCCGATTTTTTTAATTCGCCAAGTGTTTTTATAGTATTCATTTTTTTTGTTTTTTTATTGCTATTGTAATTCATATTGTTATTGATAACTGCAGTTTGCGTTAGGGATTGCTTCGCCAGTTCGCTTTGCTCGTGTGCAGCGGTATCCTTTTGAGAGGTCCCGATAGCAATCGGGACGGAGCAAAAGATATAGCGAATAGCCCGACCAGTCATTGCGAGGCACGAAGCAAACTGGTAACGCCCAAAAACTATTTTATCCTTTTCTTTCTATTGGTTTCATAATCCTCGAAAATCATCTCGCCCAAACCTTTTAAACCAGTGTAGAACGCTTTTCCTTGATTTGCTTCCGTAAATTTATTGACGAATTGCTGCAAATACGGATCTTTGGCGATCATAAATGTGGTAATCGGAATGTGTAATTTTCTCGCTTGTTGGGCTTCGCTGTAGCATTTATCGACAATATATTCGTCGAGACCGTTGCTATTCATATAGTAGTTTCCGTCTTTTTCGCGAACACAACTCGGTTTGCCGTCGGTAATCATAAAAATTTGCTTGTTGGTATTTCGTTTTCTGCGCAATAAATCCATTGCTAGCTGCAAACCTGCGACAGTATTAGTATGGTATGGACCTACTTTTAAATAGGGTAAATCCCGAATAGCAATGGTCCAAGCATCGTTTCCGAAAACGAGAATATCCAAGGTGTCTTTTGGATAACGGGTGGTGATGAGTTCCGCTAGAGCCATTGCCACTTTTTTAGCGGGTGTGATTCTGTCTTCACCATACAATATCATACTGTGGCTGATGTCAATCATCAAAACCGTGCTCATTTGGGATTTGTATTGGGTTTCTTCGACCACCAAATCATTTTCAGTGAGCATAAAATCGGCTACACCATTATTAATCTGGGCGTTGCGTAAACTTTCGGTCAGTGAAATGCGTTCCAATCCATCGCCGAAATGAAATTCGCGAAATTCTCCTGTGTGCTCGTCGCCATTTCCAGCTTGTTTTGTTTTGTGATTTCCTGTTCCAGAACGCTTTAAATTACCAAAAATATTGTCTAATGCTTGTTGGCGAATGGCTCTTTCGGTTTTTGCAGTAATGCCAATTCCTCCGGTTCCATCGTCTTTGAGTTCTTCACGAATGTATCCTTTTTTCTTTAAATCTTCGATAAAATCATCGATGGTGTAGGCTGAATCAGTGAGTTTGTATTCTTTATCCAATTCCCGCAACCAATCAATAGCTTCGTCAAAGTCGCCCGAAGTATGCGTGATTAATTCCTTAAAAATCGCAAATAGTTTTTCAAACGGAGACTGAAATGGTGCTTCGTATGTCTTGAAATAAAAGCCTTTTTTGATGGTGTTTTTCATATATTTAAAATTACATTATTTTAAAAACAACCTTAGCCAAACATATATTAATTTTTCGTTAAAAGGGAGGGATTGCAGATTTTAGATTTTTGAAAACATTCCAATAAATTGAATAAAACAGCTGAATTACTCGCTTTCTGGATTTATTTTTTGAAACAATTGATTGAGCAATACTTGATATTTACTTATCTCTCTTAAGTCTTCATCCTCATCGGTATGATCTAAAAAATCATCTAATTTTTCACTGATTTCTATTAGTTTATTGTTAGCCGATTTATTGTCTTTATTGGCAATTAAATCAATAATTTCCTGAACTCCTTTTTTTAATTCTTCGAATGGACTTTTTTCCATAATTAGTTATTTTCAGATGATTTATCCTCGTTAAATTTTTTCGCGATTAACTTCAGCTTTTCTTTTCGAAGGACTTTGGCGGCTTTAACCTTGTCTTGTTCTTTGTGGAGTTTATCGTTGTGTTTTTTAATATTTCTTTCTGTATTACGTCCCATTATAGTTCTCGTTTTATTTCTTCTAATTTTTTATTAGTGTATATGAGTTGTTCGACTATTATTTTTCTTAAATCGTCAATATCTTCATATTCAAAATACTTCGCCCATGATGTCAGCGTCAATATATTCCTAGCTTGCTTGATTCTTTTTGTGGTTTCAAAACTAGTTCTGAGAATGGCTTTGTTATCGTAATCAGGATTATTTTTATGTTGGTAATTGACTGAATTGTTTAAATAATCTGGCTGAATAAAATACAATTCATCTAAAGCATTATCAGGATAAAAGGAAGTCCAGGGTGCAAAACCCCATTTAAATTTTTTGTCAGTCTCAATTGATAAAGGGATTAAACGCCATTTGCTATTGGCTAATCGTCCCCAATGGTTGGATAAACGATACATACCTTGCTTTGTAAAATAGTAACAACTACCGGATTTACTTTCGTAATCGAATTTTCTTTGCTCTATTTCTGGAACTTGAATTTCATTGAAAACACAAAATGTATTTTTGAAAAATCCTTCAGGAACATTAAACTTTTTATCCATTTTTCAAATGTAATCCAAAAAATTTAAAATTAAAACTCAAAAAGAACTTCTACAACGCACTATTTGATTTAATATACTTCTTACTTAATTATTAATTTCTTAGTGACGGATTTATTATCCGAAATAATTTTAGCAAGATACATTCCTGATGCTAAATTTAGAGGCAACTGTGTTTCTCCAGAAAAAGCAACATTCATAAACTTAATACCATAAACAGTATAAATCTCAATAGTGCTTTTTTGATTTAGACCTGAAATCGTAATCTGATTTTGTGCAGGATTAGGATAAACAGAAACCTTTAAAGCATCAAAATTATCATTAGAAAGTGATGAAAACCAAGTATCACCAACATGAGTTCCCCAAATATAATCTGCCAAAGTTGGATAATCAATAAATGGATTTCGGTTCATTTGCCATGTATATACAATATTATTTCGGTTCATTTCAAAATCGTCAGAACTATCCGTAGTATTCCATGTCAATAATGTTGCTAAATCGCCTATTTGACCAACAATAGCATCACTTGGGTTACCATTAATAACGTTTAAACCATTGTAGCGAACGGCCATATAAAAAAGCGCTCTAGCCACATCGCCATGCCAACTTCCCACATTTCCAGTTGGGCCGTTATAATCTACACCATAATTTCTATTACTCCTAGAACTGTTTTCGGGACTGTCTTCTGCTCGAATATGATGCGCATCGGCATGACCCGCAGGAATATCATTGGCATCGGTTGGTAGCCAAATATCAATACCATCAGGAGTACTTGAGGTTCCATCCGAAAATCCACCTCTAGATTGACTATAAATATGCTCTCTATTCCAAAAACCTATTGAGCCACTGGTGCCCGTTTGATAATCTAACTTTGAACGTGGTTGTTCTACATACATCAACCAAACTTGATTGCTGTTTTCAGGGTTTTGATCGGCAGTTTTTAAAACATCATAAACATCTCCATAATTTTGCGCTCTAACAACTGCTGGATTTGCTATTATATCTTGAATTGCTTGTTTTAATATTGCTCCTGATTTTCCTTCTAGAGAACTGTAATATCCAATTGGAACCGTTGAAGGACATAATCCATAAGTTGGATGAATAGGTGAACCCCAAGGTCGAACCACATAATTTATATCGTGAACTCGAATTGAGATTCCATTATTTAATAGAACATAATTGGAAGGGATGTTACCAACATTTATCAACATATTTTCGTCACCATCATTTACACCATCGTTTAAAATCTGAATTACAGTAGATGCTGAATTAGTCCCCGCAAGAATTGTTGCATTTAAATTTCCTAAAAAGTCAGAATTAGTAAAACCTCCATTATTTAATGTGAATGAAATATATAAATTTGTTGTTACTGCTGTATCTGTTTTAAAAGTAATCGTGAAATTTTGTCCTTCATTTATTGGATTTGAAGTGTAACTTACCGTTATTCCATTATAAATAATTCCAGAACCGTCATTATTGGCTCTTGGAGTTGGCGTTTTTATTTCATAAGTACCATCGGATTTTCTTTGAATAGATTGAGTAGAAGCCAATCCGTTCTGATTTTCATTATAGCTTACAGTTTCACCTAAAATGGTCATCAACGCTGTGGCAGAAGTATTCCCGCTATTACTATAAGCAATTGCGTCAATAAGATTTGACGAAGTTGCAGGAGTAATTAATGGAAAATCAGATGCGTTACCAATGTATAATCCTACTGCGTCAGGACCATTTTGAATTGTGCTTTGAGGAATGATAAAAGATGCAGCTGGAGACACTTGAAGGTTTCCTAGCAAAATTATTCCATTTACATCGGTCACTAATCCATCCAAATCAATAGCATAA
>CAMBBW010000143.1 GCA_945863425.1 Lishizhenia tianjinensis | reverse complement strand
ATTCATGATTGCTAATTTCATCGTGGGCTCTTCATTTGAAACCTTTGCTCTCGCTTGAATTGATTTAGAATAACCACTTGCCGTTACATAATCTTCCACTTGTGTTCCTTTCGATTCTGGCTCAATAGATGTTCGAATAGACATGTATTGATTGCTTGGATTCATTTGGATATCAACAAGTTGACCTTCTCCAAAATACCATTTTTTAGGAAATTCAAAAAGGGGTGTGTTTTTCTTTTCACGCCAGTCTTTTCGTGTTTTTTGATCTTTAACATGCTGAAAAAGCTCGGATTGTTGGTTGAACAAAAAGGAAGTGTCTATCGATTTAGTTTTTTCTTTGCCCGCATGAATATTGGTTGTTTGTCGAATGGAGCCAGTTGATGCATTATACAAGAATAAATTATTTCCCATCCGAAATGAAACTGAGTTTGGGTCAGTCAATCGCTGAATACCGGAGATAAATTCCTCTGTTTGAACAATAATTTGTAGTGCTTTAGTTTTGGTATTATAAGCATACAAGGTTCCATCTTGAGCATGATAAACGGTTACAAAAAAACGTTGTTTGGCGTCAAATGGTATTTGAATCTGAATGTTTTTAGCACTTACTTTTTCAACTTTTTTGTCTTTAAGTGAATATGCATACAATGAATTTCCTGGTTCCGCAGTTGGATTCCAGTCAAATAAAATATGCGTCCCATCTACATTCCAATAGTGATTTTCAGGCAAATAACCCACAAATTCGTGCCCTTTCATAATTTCTTTCAAATCCAGTTGAGCCTGAATTTGAACGAAACTAAAGACAAATAACAACAACAAAAGCTTCTTCATTTATTCGTATTTGATGAATATATTTTTGGCCTCTGTGAAGAATCGAAGTGCTTCCCAACCACCTTCTCTACCAACACCTGAAGCTTTCACCCCTCCAAAAGGGGTTCGTAAGTCGCGAATAAGCCATGAATTTATCCAAACAATTCCTGATTCTAAATTATTTGCAACACGATGCGCACGTTTCAAATCATTCGTCCAGATAGTACCCGCCAATCCATATTTGGTTGAATTAGCCATCATCAGAACTTCTTCTTCTGTATCAAATGGTGTAATTGTAACAACCGGCCCAAAAATTTCTTCCTGGTTGGTACGACAATCGTAGGCTAAACCCTCAATTACGGTTGGCCGGAGGTAATATCCATTTTCATAGGGCGCTTCTAAGTGAACTTGCACTCCACCAGTGAGTACATTACCACCTTCGGCTTTTGCCAATTCAATATAGGAGAGCACTTTTTCCATGTGCGATTTGGAAACCACTGCACCCAAATGAGTTTTAGGATTAGAGGGATAAGAAACTAAGCTATTCGATACTTTTTCAACGAAAACTGTTTTGAATTTTTCATAAATTGAACGTTCCACAAAAATGCGTGAACCACACAGACAAATTTGACCTTGATTGGCAAAAGATGAACGAACGGTTGTACTTATCATTGTATCAAAATCACAATCGGCAAAAATGATATTCGGATTTTTCCCTCCTAATTCCAACGATAGTTTTTTAAACATGGGAGCAGCAGTACGAGCAATATATTCTCCAGTAGCCGTTCCCCCTGTAAAAGAAATCGCTTTAATTTTTGGATGTTTCACAATCGCATCACCAACGGTTGAACCCAATCCATGTAGAATATTTAAAACTCCAGGAGGCATTCCAGCTTCAGTACAAACCTCTCCCAATAAATAAGCAGTATACGGCGTGATTTCAGATGGTTTTGCAATTACACAATTACCTGCGGCTAGGGCAGGGGCAATTTTCCACGAAAAAAGATAAAGAGGTAAATTCCACGGAGAAATACACCCCACAATTCCAATGGGTTTTCGTGTGGTATAATTAACGCCAACTCCCTCCATGTAATGAGATTCGGATGAGAAATGTAGAATCGCTGTGGCAAAAAAATGAAAATTGGAAACAGCTCTTGGAATATCTACTGATCTAGCTAGCGAAATAGGCTTGCCATTGTCTTTTGATTCTGCGGCTACAAATTCATCCATTCTTCGCTCAATTCCCTCAGAAACTTTAATTAAAATCGCACTACGTTCTTCAATGGACATGTTCGACCAAATTGGAAATGCTAAGTCAGCTGCTTCAACTGCTTGATTTACATCTTCTTCGTTTGAATTTGGTATGAGGGAATAAACATTGCCGGTGGCAGGATCGAAGTTGTCAATATATTGATTTGAAAGTGGTTCAATGTATTTTCCATTGACATAATTTCGTAATTTTTCCATGCGGGATATTAAATTTATCTTATCCTACAAATTTGGAAAAAAGAAATGAGTGTCACTAGTAAAACAAGCAATTATTTAATTTCAAAGGAAGAAATTTGATTGCCACATGCTATTTTAAATGTTCCCGGCTCAACGACCCATTCATCATTTTTGCCATAAAATCTCAACTCTTTATTGTTGAACTTAAAAATAACTTTTGTTGATTCACCTGGTTCTAAGTTAATTTTCTCAAATCCTTTCAGTCTTTTATTTGCGGGAGCAACGCTTGCATAATCATCTGTTAGATACCATTGTACGACCTCTTTTCCTGTTTTTTGTCCCACGTTTTTTACAGTCACAGTTGCTTCAAACTCGTTCCCCTTATCGCTTGGAATAGATTTTACAGTTAAATCAGAATAGGAAAAATTCGTGTAGCTCAACCCATGACCAAAGGGCCACTGTGGATGTATGGGTAATCCATCTGTTTTGTTTGTCTTAGTCTCGGAATTCACATAATCATAGTACTCAATAACCCCGTCGTATCGAGGATACGTAAAAGGTAGTTTTCCACTGGGATTAACCTCGCCAAGCAATATTTCAGTAAGTGCTTCACTACCATAATCTCCCGGTAAATAAGCATGTAAAATGGCCGCGCTTTTTGGCTCGATTTCTCGAATAATATGTGGTTTACCAAACATAAAAACTAAAATCACTGGTTTTCCTGTTTCTTGAAGCATTTTTACTAAGGCTTGTTGCTCTTCACACAAATTGAGTGACTGGATATCGCCCGGTTTTTCTGTTCCTGGCATTTCTCCCAAGCAAACAATAATTTTATCTGCGCTTTTACTTGCCGAAAGCACCTGATCTTTGTTTATCAATTCACAAGTTTCCCAACCCTCTTTTAGTGACAGATCATAGCCATCCATGAATGTAAGGTTAGCTCCAAGTTTGGTTTTTAATGCTTGGTGCAAATTCAAAGCTCCTTTAGTATTAAAGCTCGAATCAATTCCCTGCCAAGTATGTGTCCAAGCGCCATTTTGGAAAATTAAATTATTTGCTGCTTTCCCAACTAATAAAATCTTTTCATTTTTAGTTAATGGTAACGTATTGTTTTCGTTTTTAAGAAGTGTAATTGATTCAGCTGCAGCATTTTTAGCCGCATTTTTAAATTCAGCTGAAGCAAATTTTGTAAATGATTGCCAAGGCTCAAATTGTTTTTCATAAAGACCTAATTTGAGTTTAACGTAAATAATTCTAGTTGCAGCATCATCTAATCTTTTCATGGAAATCGTCTTTTCATCTACAGCTTCTTTAAAAAGTTTCAGATATTCTTCGTGTGGACCATTGTATGGAACCATGCTCATGTCTAGACCGGCATTAATAGCCATAATAATTGCTTCCTTTTGGTTACTCGCCACCTTGTGTACTGAATGCAGCATACGAATATCTTCCCAGTCAGAAACAGCAAATCCTTTGAATCCCCAATTTTCTTTCAGTGTTTTAGTTATTAGTTTTTTGTTCGCATGTCCCGGTATACCATTAACATCGCCGGAATTAATCATGACGGTTAGCGCTCCTGCATCAACAGCAGCTTTGAAAGAGGGTAAATACAATTCCTTCATTTGTCTTTCCGGTATCCATGACGGAGTTCTATCACGGCCAGAACGAGGCAAACTGTAGCCTACAAAGTGTTTCATACAAGCTGCAACTCGAGTAGATTCTGCCGGATTAGTTCCTTGGTAGCCTTTTACTAATTCAGTTCCCATTTCTGAGGCTAATTTTGGATCCTCACCCAATGTTTCAAAAAAGCGTGACCAAAGAGGTTGTCTTCCTAAATCTAACACAGGCGAAAAATTCCAAGGAACACCTGAAGCGCGCGTTTCATAGGCAGTGATTTCCCCCATTTTATGAGCCAAAGAAGGATTCCATGTTGCCGCCAAACCAATTTCCTGTGGGAAAAGAGTGCCACCAACTACATAATTTGCTCCATGTATGGCATCAACCCCATAAATAACAGGTGTTTTTGTTTTTCCTTGTCGAAATGGAGCATGAATTTGAGTGAGAATTCTGTTCCATGTTTCCCGATCCAAGGTATGTGAACTAACATTTAAGACGGATCCAATCGCTTGTTTTTCAATCAATAAATTAAGTTTTTTTTCATCAATTTCGATGGGTAAAACAATAGCTCCTTTAGCATCCGTTTTTAAAATTGCATCTAGGGTGACCTGGCACGTTTGAGCGATTTTTTGTTCTACTGTTAGTTGATTTACCAGTTTTTTTGATCTATTAATTAATTCTTTATCAGTTATTTGAGAGAACGCCAAAGTGGATAAAGACAGTATAAAAAAGGTTGATAATATGTTCATTAGATATTGTAATTGGTACACTAAGATAAACATTTATATTAACTTCTTGTTTAAAAGATACATTAAAACCAAGCTGTTTAATTAAAGAATGAATTTCTTTGATTGTTGAATGTTTTTAATTAATATTGTACAACTTACAAAAACTAAATTCACTAGTTGAAAAGAATTTTAATTATAGTTCATTTAATACTATCGTTTACTTCGATGGCTCAAGATCCTTTGGTTCGAGTTGAAAGAATTAATTCTCAATGGGAGCTGTTAGTTGATGGGAACCCATATTACATTAAGGGTGGCGGTGGCACCGTAAAAATGCAAGAATTAAAAGCGGCAGGTGGTAATACCATTCGAACCTGGGGATTGGAAAATGCACAAGCTATTTTGGATGAAGCTCAATCTTTAGGGCTCAAGGTCATGTTGGGAATGTGGGTGCAACATGAGCGCCACGGATTTGATTACAACGATTCCGATAAAATTGCCAATCAATTAGAGAATTTCCGAATCGCTGTTCGAAAATACAAAAACCATCCGGCATTATTGATGTGGGGCGTTGGTAATGAATATGAATTGGAATATTCCAACACTAAAGTATGGGCGGCAGTAAATGACATTGCGAAAATGGTTCACGAAGAGGACAAAAATCACCCAACAGCAACAGTAACAGCTGGTGTTACTCCTGAAAAGTTGAAATTTATAATGGATGTAATGACAGACGTTGACATTTACGGAATCAATACGTATGGTGATATTGAAAATGTAAAGAAAATTTTGTCTGATGGAAATTTTCAAGGCCCTTACATGATAACTGAATGGGGGCCAAATGGTCATTGGGAGTCACCAAAAACAAAATGGAATTCAAGTGTTGAGCAAACATCCACAGAGAAAGCAGCAGTTTATTTAAGCAGATACCAACGCTGCATTTCTGATGAACGAAAGCAATGTATCGGTTCTTTTGCGTTTTTATGGGGACAGAAACAAGAATATACAAATACTTGGTACGGATTATTTGCTGAAAATGGCCAACCAACAGAACCAATTGACCAGTTGGAATTTTGTTGGTCTGGAAAATATCCGATTAACCGCAGTCCATCGGTTGATTCCATGCATTTTAACCATTCAAACCCACCACAGAATATCATTTGTTCTGCCGACAAAAAATATCCATTTTCAGTGTTTGCTCATGATTTAAATAGAGATAAATTAACCATAAAATGGGAATTGTTTCCGGAAAGCACGGACCTAAAATCGGGTGGAGACGCAGAAGCAAAACCTACACCACTGGTCGGAAAAATTAAACGAAAAGATGC
>CAMBBW010000142.1 GCA_945863425.1 Lishizhenia tianjinensis | reverse complement strand
ACATAATGTAAGATGATTCTAGCATCTTGTGTGAAATATTTTTGGGCAACACGCTGAATATCTTCGCGTGTAACTTTCATGTAATCATTTAATTGCGTATTCACTCGATTAGCATTTTTGAAATACACATAATTATCAGCCAAATTTTCAGATATTCCTGAAATCGTTGAATTGGATGAAACAAGGTCATTTTCAAATTTATTACGAACCTTTTCAAATTCTTCTTGAGAAATTAATTCATTTTTTACAAGATCTATTTGTTGATCAAATTCTTTCTGCAAATCATCCAAACTAATTCCATTAGATGCAATCGCTGCAAAAATTCCCATTCCGGCATCTTCCAATCCGAAGTTAAATGAAAAAGCAACATTTGCCATTTGTTTCTTCTCAACAATTGTTTTATTTATGCGAGAAGAACTACCACCAGATAAAACGTCATTTAACATTTCAAGAGCATAGCTATCTGGATGTGTTTGTTCTGGGAATTTGTATCCCATGAATAAACCAGAAAGTTGAATATTATCCTGTATTTCTTCTTTAATTATTCCTTTGATTGCCTCTGTATCTTTTTGAGTTCTTTTAATCTCAATTGGTTTGTTTTGATAATCTGAAATTAATTTTTTAGCTTCTGGATTTTTAGAGGCCATAAATTGTTTTGCGTCGAATTTCGATTTCGCAACTTTATATTTATTTTCAAATTCTACATCAGAATAATTGATAAAATCTCTGTAAAGATTCAAGGCCTGTCCTTTAGGAATTGATGCAAAATAGCTATCAATTAACTTTTTCGTTTGGGCAACATCAATATCACCAGCAATGGATAATGTTGCATTGGAAGGGACATAATAATTCTTATAAAAATTTACGTAATCTTCTTCTTGAGCTGCATCTAAGTGTTCCATACTTCCAATTGGAACCCAATTATATGGATGATTAGTAAACATACGCTTACTCATTTCTGTTATAAAAGAGGCATACGGCTGATTGTCAACACGTTGTCTTTTTTCTTCTTTGACTACTGATCGTTGCGTTTCAATTCCTTTCGTATCTACTTTTGCATGCAGTAATCGCTCGCTTTCCAACCACAATCCTAATTCTAATTTATTGGATGGCAGTAATTCAAAGTAAAAAGTACGGTCTTGAGACGTGTTTGCGTTTAAAGTACCACCATTTCTTTCCACGATTTTACTATATTCCCCACGGCCAATATTGACAGTACCTTCAAATAATAAATGTTCAAAAAAGTGAGCGAATCCGGTGCGGTCTGCAACTTCATTTTTGGATCCTACATGATACAAAACAGATACAGCCACAATTGGTGTTGCATGCTCTTCATGTAAAATAACATGCATACCATTTGGCAAATCGTACTCGACAAAATCGATTTTACGTTGCCCATAAACCGTCGAGCCTAAAGCAAGAAGAACGGTTGATAATAACAATTTTTTCATTTAATTTTTTTTAGCTTGGTAAATTTACAATAAAACCCGTTTCTTTCGGGAATATGCCTATTTAATTTGCACAAAAAAACCGACCCTAAAACGGATCGGTTTAATAAAAGGTGATCTAATATTTACAGTTTAATAAATTTAGAGGTGGCTATTTTGTTTCCAGCAACTAATTTTACAATATAAGTTCCAGTTCTCAATCCCTCCACATCCAATTGAATATCATGATGACCTGTGTTAACATTTCTCATGGACAAAGATTGAACCTTAGTTCCATTTATTGTGTAAACTTCAATTGATACATCTGATGCCTTATCCAAATTAACAGACACAGCTGTTGTAGAATTAGTCGGATTAGGTACTAAATTAAATTTGAAGACATCTTTATTATTCAAATCTGTTTGTGATTCATCCACTCCAAGGAAAGATGCTGAACTCCAAATCCCTCTACCATATGTACCAATATAAATTTCTCCTGGTCTTCCGTTTCCTTCTTGCCAAGTTCTCCAAGATTGACGAATTTCATACACTGGAGTCCCCTCAAATCCTGCTGACGAATTGGTAAACGTAACTCCACCATCTTGCGAAATAACAACTCCATTAGAAGTTCCAAGAACAAGAACATCAGAATCAACCCCATCGATAATTCCATCGTAACAAGCTACTCCAGCAACGCTTCCTAATGTTACTACAGTTATTCCATTCGTTCCTGCTGTAGATGCATTTGAAGCTCTTTTATTTGAGCCACTAAATCCAGCTAATAACAAAAGGTCATCTGCATCATTGGGATTTACCGCAATTCCTTCATAGTTAGTAGATGTTATTTTGGTTGCTGTTGTGTAGGTTGGGATAGTAGCAGTTGCTCCTGTTCCAACAAATCCAACTTTATCTACAAAATCGGGATCTGAGGTGTATGCTGAACCAAGTCCATCTATTCTCCAAACACCGTTTGTGCCGCCACTAACATAACAATGCTCTAAATCTTTAGAAAATTCTATGTCGATATTCCCGAAAAGACCTCCGCCTATATTTTTCGCCACACAAACCCATTGAGTGGATGTAACTGATAATCGCAACGCATTTCTTGTTCCCCAAAGTTCACCTCCATTTGCATTGACGTAAACTAAGAACCATGATTGGTATGGGTCTTGAACTCGAACAGTATCCCAAGTTACATTATAAATTACAGTATCACTACCCATTTCAACCGTTTCACCAGTAGCTGGATTTACTCCATAGTTCACTCCATTTGCTGTTAACGATGGGTCGTAAGCTAATTCTTCATCGAAGTAATAATTTTGATTGGCAATCATAGTTATTGAATCACCGGACGACAAACTAGCAACTCTCACCGTTTCACCGACGTTGATATCACGTGTTGGAATGAAAGTTACAGAATCCTCAGAATTTAAATCATAGTACTCAGCAAGTACAAATTCGGTATGGAATGGATGATAATTACTTCCATCAGTTCCGGCTGGATCATAAGTTCCAGGAAGGGTTGGTACAAAATTAGTCCATGTTTCACCTTTGTCTCCAGACCGAGAGATAGAGTTGTAGTAAACGGATGAGAACATTACGCGCTCATTGAAATACGAGATTTCACATTCAAAACCGTCTCCACCACCAACTTCTCTAAATTCTTTATAGGTATTCATCGTATGGTCATTGTATAACGTTCCGTTATCTTGAGCACCACCCATTACAGCCCCGAATTTGTCAAATGCAATTCCGTAGAATTGAGTTACGTTATAACCTCTATTAGCAACAAACCATTCTATTGCATCAGGATTTGTGGATCCAACATTATTTGAAATACTTACACCACCATCACTACCAGCATAAAAACGTCCATTTCCATCCCATTTCATTTCGTGATTGTCAGCGTGAACATAGATCGAAGAACTTGGGTCAACAAACCATTGACTTACTTTACGGAATCCACCTGATGGAGGATTGTTCACTGTTTGTTTCCATCTCCACACATCAATTCCACCAATTAAAATCATTTCTGGATCGTTTGGTACAACTGAAACAATTGAATTGTATGTTCCTTGGTCCCTGAAAATATCAAAATCAGATGGAGCGGGTGTACCTGGATTTCCAACAAATTCTGTCCAAGTTGCCCCATTGTCATGGGAAACATTCATGCCTAATAAATTTGAATTAGTTCGAACGGCATACAAAGAATAATTACCTGAAGAATTTAAGTCATGAGAAATTGCATATTCGATACGCGCTGCACCTTGTAAGACAAGATTATTCGCGGCTGTTCCTGATCTATCAGTAAAGGAAGCTCCACCGTCAATAGATACAAACGTTTTATTTGCTCCATATGCTCCAATAATTACTTGTTCGTTTTTTGATATTTTCAAAGCACTACAACCACCCGAAGAAGCTGTTATTGCCGTCATAGCAACATCCCCTAATTTCCATTTTTTCATTCCAGATGTTGTTGCCATAAAAGCATAATCGGATGCATCCCCGCTTACAACTTCGGTACAATTTCCAGAACCAGGAACTTTCATCCAGTTGATGCCCAAATCAGTGGAGTACCATACACCGTTTCCATTCCATCCTTCTTGATTTGACCCAGTAGCAACATACAATGTCCCATCTTTAGTCATTGTCATACTCGAAATGTATGGTGAAGCTCCTTGTGCAATGTATGAATCTACGCGTGTCCAGCTATTCCCTTGATTAGATGAATAAAACAAACCACCAGAAACTCCTCCAGCCCATATATCATTTGGGTTATTTCGATTAATTTCGATTGCACGTGTACGACCACCGATATTGTCTGGTCCTTGTTCCTCCCAAGTAATTGTTTTTTCCTTAGGCAACTTGCTAAAGTTCTTTTGAATCTCTGCTAATTTTTCAGCTGTGATTTGTTGACCTGTAGAAGCGTCAACGTAACGTGCACGCAACCAAGCTTGCGCTTCATCTGCTTTTCTTGCTTCAAGAACAGAAAGCGCTTCTTGTTTATAAGAACCATTTTCATTGTTTTTCATGAACCACAACCCTACAGCAAAAGCTGCGGAAACTCCTGAGATTGCTAGTGATCCTAAAATTATGTTTTTCTTTTTCATGGTATGTTTAAAATAGAATTTTATTCAGAGGGCTAATTTATAAAATAATTATCAAATACTTATATTTTTTTAAATGAAGAATAATTAATTCTGCTAATAATTTTTCAGAGTGTTCTAAATATCGATTCCATTATGTCTTAAATTTTATAGTATTTCATATTAAAACAAGTGTTTTTCCGCATGGTAAGAAGACCGAACAAGTGGACCGCTCTCAACATATCGAAAACCCATTTCTTTTCCAATAACACCTAGTTTTTCAAATTGTTCTGGTGTAATAAATTCAGAAATTGGCAGGTGTTTTGGTGTTGGTTGTAAGTATTGCCCAAGGGTTAAAACATCTACTCCTACACTTCTTAAATCCATCATGGTTTCAATTACTTCCTCTTCAGATTCTCCAAGTCCTAGCATAACGCCGGATTTAGTTCGCATTCCCCCTTTTTTTAATCGAAACAAAACCTCCAAACTTCTATCGTATTTTGCTTGAATGCGTACTTGTTTTGTTAATCTACGAACGGTTTCTAAATTATGAGAAACAATTTCAGGTGCAACGTCAATAATCGCTTGTAAATTGTCCCATTTTCCAGCAAAGTCAGGAATCAAAGTCTCTAAAGTGGTTTGAGGTGATTGCTGACGAATCGCTCTAACAGTTTGGGCCCATATTTCAGAACCTCCATCTTTTAGATCATCGCGATCTACCGAAGTTATTACTGCGTGTTTAACACCCATAATTTTAACGCTGTTAGCTACTCTGCCTGGTTCAAAAGTATCAACTGCATCTGGCTTACCTGTTTGAACGGCGCAAAAGCCACATGATCGCGTGCAAATGTTTCCGAGAATCATAAATGTTGCTGTTCCTTCTCCCCAACATTCTCCCATATTTGGACAGCTCCCACTTTCACAAATTGTATGAAGTTTGTGCTCGTCAACTAACGAGCGGACCTTGCGGTAATTTTCACCAATGGGTAACTTTACTCGCAACCATTTCGGTTTTTTAATTCGCGATTCAGGTAAGTTATCTGAAGGAATCAGGTTTTCGGTCATAGTATATATAGTAACAATTAGATGAGTCCAAGGTTTATTTTCCACAAAAATAATTCAATAGTTTGAATTAAAAACAAGAAAATAGATCTGTCACAAGTCGAAAATCAAATTTATCTATTATTTGAAAAAACTTTCAATTTCATCAAGAGCCCTTACTCCAAATTGATTATTGTTCCAGATTTTCACTGCTTTTTTATTATTTGAAATTACAAAACATGGGAAAGTTCCTTTTGTTAATTCTGAAATAGCCTTTGTTTCATGTTGTTGAATTGCTTTAAATTCTTTTGGCATCACCCTCAACATTGCTGTTTTTTCTGGGATGGTATCGGATGTTGCAACCCAATAGGATATTGAAATTGTTGGGTTTCGTTTTTTTAATTTCATCATGAGTGACAATGACTGATAGCAATAGGGGCAATTTGGAAGTACGATAACTGTTATGCTTTTTGACTCGGGAAATTCTAAATTG
>CAMBBW010000141.1 GCA_945863425.1 Lishizhenia tianjinensis | reverse complement strand
TTCATTTTAATTGGAAATGGTACAGCAAGCAATTATACTTGGTCAAACAATATTCAGAACAACACAAGTTTTATTCCGCAAAATACAGGTTTTTACTACCTCACAGGAACAGATTTGAATAACTGTTCAAACATCGATTCTACCTTCTTGGATTTTTACACATTAATGCCAGTAAGCTATATAGAAACAATAAATGAAATTACAAGTAATGGTCAGGCTTTTAATGTAACCCCGGGAACTCCAAATGGCGGGACTTACTCAGGAGAAGGAATTATTGGAACAACGTTTCACCCAGGATTAGCAGGAGAAGGAACACATGCAATTGTTTATTCTGTGCAAAATAGCAATGGTTGTTTTTCTACAGATACATCCTATATAACCGTTTTGAGTGCAGGGGGTGTGACTGAGCAAAATCAACTTTTCACGCTTTATCCAAACCCGACCCAATCGAATTTGACAATTGATTCGCCCTTAAAATTAATTTCCATCGATATATATAGTAGTGAGGGGAAATGGATAAAAAATTTCGATGTTTCTGCTAACCTTACATTAAATGTCGAATCGTTAAAACCAGGAATATACTACCTATCCATTCAATCCGAAATAGGGACAAGTAAAATTAAATTCATAAAAGTCAATTAATCCATGCGGAAATTTATCGTAATAAGTATATTTTTTGTATCATCTCTGGTAAACGCACAAGACATTCAATTAAAAAACAATCAAGGTGGGCTGCTAAGCCTTGGGGTAAGATCAACTATCAGTGCATTCAATGATAGTAAAACAAATAACTTTGGCAAGGGAATCGGTGGCCAATTTCGTATGCAACTTTCCGAAAGAGTAAACACGGATTGGTTTTTTGATTACCTCACTAGTGATATCGGATCCGTTGCACATCGATCTGATTACCATATTGGATGGAGTGTGTTGTTTTATCCTTATTTAAAAGAAAATCAATTGATAAAGCCATATATCGTTGCTGGTCACTGCTTTGATTATTCATATATGGCTGAGAATATTGACAAGAATAATTCAGCTAAAAGATGGAGTTCTGCTGTGCAAGCTGGAATTGGTACTCACATCAATTTATCTAAAAGAATGGATCTTTCATTGACTAGTCAATATATGATTCATTTAGGAAACCATATACATCCAGTAATTTCGTCTAGCAGTATCGTTTTTCAAAACGAAGGTGGAATAAGTTTGGAAGGTCATTTGCTTTTAACGGTAGGACTAAATTATAAACTAATTGATTTATGGTAAAATTTATTTCTTGTATTTTTATAATACAGCTATCCCTTGTATTTAGTCAAGAATTACCGGGTTTAGATCCTAATGAAAAATTAAATCAAACCAAAACCAACTATTTTCAACCGGGACTATTAAAAGCTTCTGCTACTATTTCGCCTGGAAGAATGTTTCAAAATGATGCGAATACAATAAATCTTTCTGGATTTTTAGAATACGTCCTAGATAAAAACTATAGCTTGAGGGGTGATGTAATTCAATTTATAGATGCCAATTTTGGCGCAAATTCAATGATCATACCTGAATTCCAAAATAGATTATTTATAGGCGTATTTAGACACATTGGTAAAGGAAATTTTAAATGGTATAATGGAATACAAGCTGGAACAACAATTACGAATTATAAAAATAATTTCACATTAGAAAGCAAAACACATGTCGCCCCATCATTTGGACTAAAAACAGGAGCAGCCTATTACGTATGGAACTACTTTCATTTTTTTGCAGATTTAACGTATCTCAACTCAACACTAAGGGGTACAAACTTTGGCTCAAAACGAATGGATGAGCTATTGTTTTCTGCTGGACTTGGATTTCAAATTCAAACGAAAAAACAGGTTAAAAAATATAGAACTATTGGAACACCTTCCTTTTAATCACTAAATGGAAACAGATTTCACCCCGAAAAACCCTTGTTATTTTTACGATTCTAAGCAGTTTCCACAACTCCTATTTTTAGAAGAAAATTTTCATGTAATCCGTCAAGATCTAATTCAGTTAATTTCATCAAATTCCGAACAAGAGTGGCTGCGTACCTTTCCAGACTATGTCAAAGCACATTCGGATAAGGCATGGAAAGTTTTTTCGTTTCTGTTCTTTTCAATGAAAAATCCAATTCATCGAGCATTATGCAAAGATACGGCTCGGTTAATTGATCAAATTCCAGAATTGATATCTTGCGATTTTTCATATATGGAGCCGCTTACCCACATACTTCCTCACAAAGGATATTCACGTATGGTATTGAGGTGCCATTTACCATTAATTATTCCAACCGAAAAAGCTTGCGCATTAAGAGTTGGGACTGAAACTCGGCATTGGGAAGAAGGAAAACTACTTATTTTTGATGATTCCTTTGACCATGAGGCCTGGAATAATAGTTCGGAATACAGGGTTGTTTTAATGTTTGATATCCCAAACCCTCTTTGGGGATATTCTGCAGAGGAAATCTCAAGTTATAAAATCAAACATTTGGACGATCCATTCCTTATATCATTGGCCAATAAAGAAGAGTGGGCTAGAGCTTATGAAAATCGGGAATTGCCCAAGGTGATTTTTTCGTAGCCAAAAAAGAATTGATTTCAGGTAGATTTTTTTCTGATTCAGTTCCTTTCCAAGCTAAGGCTGATTTTTCTTCGCAAAAAATATGAGCTGCCTTGTTCAATTTCAATCCCTTCGTCAGGAAATCCTCGCGTGAAAGTTCCAAAAGCACACTCTCGTTTTTAATATCCTCACCAACAAAACGATAGCCCAATAACTTATTATATTGAATAGCTCGTTCATTATCTTTTCGGATACGAATACATGATTTATTTATCGTTTCCAGTCCATAAAACACAAAATTCAGCAAACACAAAGACGCGTAAACAGCTGCAAATGATGACTCGTATTTTGGCTCTCCAATAAATATTCCGCCTTCACCAAATCCAAAATCCGGATTAAAATTTTTCGCACTTATCAACCCTACTTTTTCTTGTTCGAATTCGATGATAAAATAATAATTGAAGGCATTATCAATCTTCTGAAACCAATTAAGCTGCTCCTCTTTTGTTATTTTTTTCGACAGAAGCATTTTAGAATTTACAAAACTAGAATTTCTCCATTTACGCACCAATTCAATATCAGCAAGTGTTAATCGAGTTAACTTCACTTCATATTGTTCTAAGACTAGCATTCTTTTTCAGAAATGTAGTATAAAGGTTCATTATTTTGATTACGCAAAATCTTGCGTACATATTGAGAAAGAATCCCTAAGCTAAATATGATTAAACCCGTTGAAAATAAAATACTTACAATTAGAGAGGCATACCCTTCTTCTGTGATTTTATCAATAAACTTTCGATATAAAAAAAACACCCCAATCAATAAATTGACTCCGCTCATTATAAATCCAAGGTAAGTCACCAATTTTAGCGGAAAATCCGACGAATACATAATTAAATGACCCGTTTTTTGAATTAAATCCCTCGTAGAATAACGTGAAACGCGTGAAGAATCATCATTTTTTTCTACTTGAACAAATTCAACCTCATCTGTATACCACAGCAGAAATTCATCAATAAAAACGAAGTTAGAATGTTGAGCTGCCATTGTTCGTGCTAATTGACCTTCTATCAAGCGAAAGCTACTTCCTCTCCCCTTATTTTTTCCTTCAATTTTTGATGCTTTTTTATATAAGAAAGTCAATAATTTCCTTTTCCAACCCAATTTAGCATCAAATTCACCATAAACGACCTTGGATGAAATCTGATTTCTCTTTTCAATTAATTTGGAGAATTCGATTGGTAAAACATTTAAATCATCATCCATTGTTAAAACAAATTCTCCCAAGCTTTCATTAATCCCACACAAGGTGGCCGCATGTTGACCCACATTTTTGGACAATCGAATGATTTTAATTTCCGGATATTTTTGCTTGAATTCCTTGAGTTTTTTCCAGGTTAAATCTGAACTAAAGTCATCAACCAGAATTATTTCGGTTGAAGTATTTTGAGCATAATGAACAACTGAATCCAACAATACAGAAATTCCTTCCTGATTATTGTAAATAGGGATGATGATACTGTATTTAATCTTATTATTCACTAATTATATCTACTCAATGTTACGAATTATTCAGGTAGAATATTCATTTTTTCCGCAAAATGATAACAATAATCTCTTAAATCCTCTGACATTAAATGTTCACCGGTGGCTTTTTCAAACGTATCAGCCATGGTTAACAAAGACTGATGAAAAAACTGTTTCATTTCTTCAATGGTCATTTCTTTTGTCCACAAGTCAATTTTCATGGTGTTTTTTTCAGCTGGATCCCAAATAGAAAGCAAAAATGCACTTGCTGGCTGGTTTTCAATTTTACCATCCTGCGCAGTCCATTTCATTTCAATGGGTAAATTATTTTCGTTGACTTCTACGTTAATTTTAATTTCTGATTTCTTGGTCATAAATCTATTTTTAATCGATTTTATAAGTTTGCATAATCTCAGCAAAGGGAACTTTTACTAATTGATCGAGCGATAAATCTGAATGAGACCCCATGTATTTTCGCACCATTCTCCATCCGATAAACTGCCCCAGTCTATCAGGACTTTCCTTAGGTAATCCAGCAGTTTGAGGTGCTTCATTAAAATACCCAAGTTTAAGCATCTCATCGCTTTTGAATAACAGTTTTTGATCGACAAAATAAGACCAAATCTGTTTTTCGTTTTCTTCTGCCCATTTATATTTTTCAGGAGAATACCGCGCTATTATTGCTTTTTCTGCAGTTGGCATCGCTGCTTCTATACAATACAGCAGTTTGCCCCAACTAATCATATCCTCTGCAAATTTAGCGTCTGTGGGTGCCTGTATGTGGGCGTATACCCATTGAAAAACAATGTCACGAACCATAAATTTACGCTCCATACCTTGTTTCATATATTCATAAACATTTTGAGCTGGAAGTTTTTTTATCACCTTATTTGATTGACCCAAATACCACTCAAGCCCTACCCCCACATCATCATTGGTCGCAATTGCATTGTAACTAAATAAAGCATTAAAAAACACAATGTGCTTGGGTTGTTTCGCTTTTGGAAAATGGTACTTTAAATGTTTGAGTGCATCCTGAATTTGATTTTTTTCATTACTCAAGTCAGAAAACGATTTTTTTAACTCTAGTTCAACTTCCTTTATGTAAGGGTCTTTATAAAACTGATTCACTTGATTACTGAACGTTGAATCTACTTTGGTGTTAATTTTCAATCCTTTTTCGTAAGTAAAGCGATACAATTCGTTGAATGATTTTAGGAATGATTTGTTAAATTTGATTCGATCTTTAGATGAGCTCGAATAGTAAATCGAATCAACATGAACGAACTTTACATCCGATTTTATCGCTGAGACATCAACATCTAATGGATTATTTCCGCACGAAACGACAAAAAACACTAAAACTAAAAGAGAAAATAAATGGTGTAAATGAATCATTTTTATAACTTTGCTTTCAAAGTTAACATTTCATTTGCTAACAATTAATTTTAACCCTATGAAAAAAGTACTATTATTTTTAAGTGTTGTTGTTTTACCAAGTATGATTTCACTTGCTCAAACCGACGCTGCCTGTCAAAAAAAAATTGATAGCTTATCCAATCGCATCAACTACTTGGAAAGCAATATGAACAATTCGTTTAATGAAAAATTAGTTCAAGCTGGGCTAACGACTAATTTGGGAATGAACTTTATTGTGCCAGGACAAACCAAATTGATTGATAAAAATGGCGTTGGATCATGCTTTAGTATTGGTTTAGCAATCAATAAAACATTTAAAAATTCACCCACAATTGGAATTGCAACTGGAATAGAATTTGACTTTGAAACAAATCGATATAAAACAGTAGATAGTGTTTATTACCAATATAATGGTTCAAAAATCCTCGGAAAAGGAAATGCTGCAGATGCAACAGGGAAGTTATCCTTACAAGAACGTAACCAAAAATCGATATATGTTTCAGTTCCTTTAATGATGTTGTTTAGGACGAGTATGATTGGTGATTTTCGGTATTTCGGAAAATTTGGAATCAGAAATTCGTTTTTAATAAAAAATACAGTAAATGATTTAGGTATTGACGTAA
>CAMBBW010000140.1 GCA_945863425.1 Lishizhenia tianjinensis | reverse complement strand
AATATTTTGTAACAAATCCGGGGTAAGGCAAACTATATTCACCAAAACCCGGTAAAAGCTGGTTACACAGATAAAATGGAGGACTGGCCATATTCATCTGCAGTCGATTATTCAGGAGGAAAGTCCGTGCTGAGTAAAGTTTATTTGTTGTAAGTTGTGTTAGTTGCGCAGGATTTAAAATCCTGCGCAACTAACACACAAAAATCCTACGCAACGAACACACAGAAATCCTGCGCAACAACTACATAAACCCTTAACCTTTCTCCACCACTCGATCCACCATCTTTTTCAAATACTCAATTTATTCCTTCAGGGTTTGTATGTGTTCTTATCTTCCTCCTTTGGAAGGAGGACTGAGGAGGATGATACTATTCAGCTTAGTTAGTTTTGAAATCCTGCGTACCTGATTCTGCAAAGTTTAACTACCGCTCCAAAAACTTATCCACCATCTTTTTAAAATATTCAATTTCATCTTTCAAAGTTTGAATGTGCTCCTTATCGGATTGAAAATTAGCATGTAAATACGTCACTGCTTCGTGATTATGGCTTTGGTTAATAACATTATTGGCTTTTTCTCCTACTAATTCTGTAACGGATGTTTCTAAGGTTCTAGCAATAACAATCAAGCGAGGAACACTTAAGCGATTATCATCTTTTTCCAAGCGGGCGTAATTGGATTGCGTAATATCCAGTGCAGAAGCCAAATTCTCCTGCGAAAGTCCTTTTTCTTCACGTAGTAGGCGGATTTTATTGCCAATTGCATTCATATTATTTACTATTTAACTATTATAGTTACAAATATACTTATTTAGTTGAAATGTTGATTGAAATGATTTAATATTAATCGCATTTTTGTCATTACAAAATTTTGGTATAATGTTAAATAATTTAATCAAAAATCAAAAAAAATTTACTGAAAGAATATTAACAGAAATTCAAAAAATGCCTTTTGGTAGTTTACCAAAGTCTGAATTAGAATTAGTTATATTGGATGGAATTATCAACTCATTAGAACCTGTAAATACCTATTCAGGCATTCAAAAACACTTTAACTTTCTTCAAAAAGAATTAAAACTTTCTAAAACTCAATTAAAAAACAAAATACTTGCTGCTCAACTTCGTTTCGATTCTAAAAGTGATGAGGATGTAGAAAAATATATTTTAAAATCGATATTGAATAGCAACTATTCTATTGAAGGAAATAATATCACAATTTCAATTTTCGATCCTCTTCTTAATGATCGAGCGAAAAGTTATTTTGAAACAAGAGAAATAATTTCGGATACAAGTTTTAATCAGTCGATACTAAAGATTAATCTAAACGGATTTATTCAATTTCTATATCAGTTAAATAACCTTTCAAATCAAAAAAAATCTGAATTAAAAAAAATTCTTGAAAATTCAAAAAGTGAAGGATTAATAAATTTTACAGAAACAAGTTCAGTGAAACCCACAATTGAAAAAATTGAAATTCTCACAACAATTGGCACTAACCTTTTGAGTATAATCGAAAAAATCACACCATTTATAACATCAATATACTAATGAAAAAATCTATATTACTCGCATTTATTTTATTTTTTAAATTATCAGTTCATAGCCAATTGATTATTAGTTCTAATACTACATGGAGTGCGAACCAAACATTAACTCAACCAGTAATAGTAAATCCTGGTGCAACCTTGACGATTAACCCGGGAATAATCGTTTCCGTTTTATTTATTGATAACAATTCAGATTTAATTGGAGATGTTATCATCGATGTAAAAGGGTCTTTGGTAGTTAATGGCGATGCTTGTAATAAAGTACAGTTTAAACCTTTTCAAGCTACAACAAACAAGCAATATTGGACAGGAATTAGTTTAGATACTATTTCAACAAATAATTCTATAAAGGGGGCGATTATATCTTATGCAAAAAATGGGATCATTGTTGAAAATTCCAACATATTAGCGAATGGAGTTGAAATTAACAATTGTAAAACAAATGGAATACTAGCCTTTGGCTCCTCCTCAATTTTAAACATAAATAATTGTACTATTTCAAATTGTGATGAAGAAGGAGCTAAAATTTCAAACACTTCTAATTGTCAATTAAAATACTTGAGATTAAGAAATAATTTAGCTTCAGGAATGTTATTGAATTCAAGCACGGTTACAATAAACAATTCTGTTTTCTATAATAATAGCAAATCTGGTTTATTCACTTTTGGATCAACAATCGCCATGAATAATTCAATTTCTAGAAAAAATTCAAGAATGGGTATTTGTATTAATAACTCGAGCCTTACAGGAAATTATCTTGATATTGATTCCAATAGTGTAGATGGTGTTTTTATCGGAGGTTCCTCAACTTTTAATCTTCAGAATTCCTCTATTATAAGAAACACAGGATTTGGAGTTGAAACAACTGAATATATAGTTAATTCGGATTTTGGAAATATTGCGCTCACAAATTCATCGCCATCGGTTTCTATTAATAATACCAATTTCATAAAAAATCAAAACACAAGTGTTGTTTTAACAACAAACGATATACCCGGAATGAACGCTTCACCTTATGGAATAGGATATACGTCTACAACTTCTGGTACTTATTGTCAGAGTTTAGGGAACAATTGTAGTGCTTGGTCAGAAATTTGTAACAACGGGTTTAACCCATCTCCACTTACTGCTTGGTATAATTATCAAACATTTCATGTTCCATTCGGTCGTTTTGAAAATTTTGTTGGTGTTGTAACATGTAATCCTAATGGTGGTGTTAGTCCAACTAGATTTAAATGTGAATATGGTGTTGCGGCGGGTAATAACATTCAAAATCCTTATTGGCAATGGGGTCCAACTCCAACCTCCACCTTTAATCCTTATTCAGCTTGTTACGATATGTCAGGAGGAGGGACAGTTAATTCAGATAAAATATCATTCGTTAGTAGATATTCTGGCACAGATAATCCAGTAACATCCTCTTCAATTGCCAGTTCAGGTATTTGGTCAAAATTCTATATTAATTATTTTTCATTCCGTTTCGGTGGATTTGAATATCGAAGTCTAGTGAATAATACGTCGAGTACTGATGATTTAACAGGAAATTTTTGGGATACAATCTCTCCGACCAATGTGATTAATTCTGTTGGAACAATTTTAAATATTAATGGTTTTCTTATAAGTGAGATTGCTAGTTCTCATTCCTCACTTTCTTCCTCTTTTATTTATAATAACTTAAATTATTTCGAATTAGCCCAAAATAATAGTATATTCTGTTCTGGAGCAAATAATATACTGATTGCTCCATCGGGAAATTATGCATATTCATGGATCAATGGGACTAACCCAATGAATAATAATAACGATTCACTTCAAATTTCTAACAACGGTACTTATTCTGTTTCAATATCTGGAACTTGCGTTGCCACAAGTTTCCCAACGTCAATTACACTTTCCACAGGTAATCCAATTTCAATAAATGCTAGCGGTCCTACAACCTTCTGTTTAGGAGGTAGTGTAACATTATCATCTCCAAGTAGTTCAGGCAATCTCTGGTCAAATGGAGCAACAACTCAATCTATAATCGTAAGTCAGTCTGGAAATTATTCATTAACAGTTTCAAATGCTCAAGGTTGTCCTAGTGTTTCTCAAACTATTCAAGTTAGCGTAACTTCCTTACCATCCGCTCCAGTCATTTCTAGTTCCGGAAATACAACATTCTGTGCGAATGGTTCAGTAACATTATCTTCTAATTTAAGTGGTAATTTAATTTGGTCTAATTCACAGACAACGCAATCTATTTTGGTTAATACTAGCGGTTCGTATAGTGCCCAAATAATAAGTAATGGTTGTACTTCTTCACCTTCCAACTCGATTTTGGTTACCGTTATTCCCAATCCAAATAATTCAGTTACTGCATCAGGCTCAACTACTTTTTGTCAAGGAAGTACAGTTACATTAAATGCAATTAATTCTTTAGGAAATAGCTATCAATGGTTCAATAATAATGTTTTAATCCCGAATGCTACCAATAGTTCATATACTATAAACTCAAGTGGAAATTATACAGTTTCTATTACTAATGGAAATTGTACATCTACATCTTTAAGCACTACAGTTACCGTCAATCAAGTTCCTTCTACTCCTGTTATTACTGCCAGCGGAAATACAGCATTTTGTCAAGGCAATAATGTTCCCCTAAGCTCAAATCTTTCCAATGTAATATGGTCTAATGGATCAACAACTCAATCAATTATTGTAAGTCAGTCTGGGAACTATTCAGCTCAATCATCAATCAATGGTTGTGTATCACCTTCTTCGAATTTAATATCTGTTAATGTAAATTCGGCACCTTCAATACCTTCGATAACCCCTAGTGGGTCAACAACATTTTGTAGTGGTGGAAATGTTACTTTGACATCTTCAAGTAGTATAAACAATTTGTGGTCTAATAACTCAAATAGTCAGTCAATTGTTGTAAGCAATTCAGGGAACTACACGGTCACTGTTTCTAACCTTAATGGTTGTTCATCAACTTCTCAACCTATTAGTATTACAGTCAATCCAATTCCAAATGCACCAATAATCAGTGCCAATGGGTCTACAACCTTTTGTTCTGGAGAAAGTGTTACATTGTCATCAAATGTTCCAAATAGCAATCTATGGAGTAACAATAACTCAAATCAAACAATAAATGTTAATACTAGTGGTTCGTTTAGTGCGACTGTCACACAGAATGGTTGTGTATCAACTCCTTCAAATATTATTAATGTTACTGTCAATCAGACACCAAGTCAGCCTTTAATCACTGTTAATGGATCTACCACATTCTGTAGCGGTCAATCATCAATTTTAACGTCTTCATCTACTAGTGGCAACTTATGGAGTACAGGAGAGATCAGTCAATCAATTACTATTACAAATTCCGGTGTATATAGTGTTCAAATTTCGTCAAATGGTTGTTCAAATAACTCCATACCCGTTACCATTACGGTAAATCCGTCACCAAATGCACCAACAATAATAGCAAGTGGTCCAACAACATTTTGTCTGGGTTCAAATGTAACTCTAACGACCGATGCTACAAATGGAGTTGTTTGGACCGCTTCAAATGGAAATCAATATCCTGTTGCATCATTAATTGTTCAAAGTAATCAAACGAATATTTATGCAACTGTAACAATAAATGGTTGTACTTCTCCTCCTTCTCAATCAGTCAGTACTAACGTTCTTCCCATAGTAACTCCAACATTTACTCAAGTTGCGCCAATTTGTTTGGGTGGTTCATTTACATTACCTTCAGTTTCAAGCGAGAATATTTCAGGTAATTGGTCACCGGTTATTAATAATACAGCAACTACAACTTACACATTTGCACCAAGCTCTGGGCAATGTGCTAATACACAGACAATGACTGTAACGGTCAACCCACTCCCAACAGTTACCTTGGCAACATTTAATTCAATTTGTGATACTGCAGGTGTAGTAAATTTAACTGGTGGTAGTCCAGCTGGAGGAGCATATTCCGGAACTTCCGTGAGTAATAATGCATTTAATACTTCTGTGGGCATTGGATCTTATCCAATAAGCTATTCATATACCAATTCAAATGGTTGTAGCTCAAACGCTACACAAAATTTATTGGTTATTTCTTGTGCTAGTTCTAATGTAATCGAATTAATTGAACACGGAATTATTCTTTACCCAAGTCCAACATCAGATGCGTTTACAATAGAAACAAGTGAAAACTTAACAAGTAAATCATTTATTATTCATGATGTAAGCGGTCGCATTCTTTCATCTGGAAAGTTAGTTGGTAATAAAACAACTATTCAAGTTTCATTGCTTTCAACAGGCACGTATTATTTGAATTTCCCAGAAACAAATCAAACCTTGAAATTCATCAAGCAGTAGTAGAAATAAATAGTCTATTCAACCTCCCTTCAACATCGCTTGTCGGGAGGTTTTTTTATGATTAAAGGTATTGCATTGCTCTTTTCAATAAGAAAACATCTAAAAATGCTTTTTAGAACAATAAAATTTGATCTTCCGGTAGATTTTAAAAACACGAAGTAAGGGTAATTAATCGAATATTTTGTAACAAATCCGGGGTAAGGCAAACTATATTCACCAAAACCCGGTAAAAGCTGGTTACACAGATAAAATGGAGGACTGGCCATATTCATCTGCAGTCGATTATTCAGGAGGAAAGTCCGTGCTGAGTAAAG
>CAMBBW010000139.1 GCA_945863425.1 Lishizhenia tianjinensis | reverse complement strand
TACGGAACACTTAGAATTGCTCATGCAAAAATTTGAACAAGTAGAAGGCGTTCAAAATGTTTCTCGGTGGGATAATCAAGAGAAAAAAGAGTGAGAATCAATTAAAACAATTACATGATTGGTTAATTGATATTAAACCACATTGGGTCGAATTCTTCAATTGGTTCAGAATAATCAGCATTTTTTTACAATAAGATTTCCTCGTTTGGACAGAGCAAATATACAATTATTTCACGAAGAGTGAAAAAGCTAATAAAAAGTTACTATTGATTTTTTTCAAAGAGTTATTTAAAGGCTGAACAAATACATTATTATCTATATTTCGCTACTTTAAATTAGCATTTTTATATTTTTACGCTTTTTTAACTTTGCTTTTTTAAATATTTACGCTGATTTTATTTAGCGATTTAGTATATTTGTGTTAAAATAAGAAAAATGGAACGGTTAATCGCTCAATTTCGGGCATTGATAGAAAAGACAGATACACGACTTGTTCGGTATTTGCACTCAAAAATAAATTGGGAAAATAGAATTATTGCTATAATGGGAGCGCGCGGCGTGGGAAAAACAACTCTCCTATTACAGCACATTAAACTAAATTGCTCTATTCAGAAATCACTGTATGTTAGTGCCGATGATTTTTATTTTTCATCAAATACCTTGTTTGATTTAGCAACACAATTTCAGTTGAATGGAGGTGAATTTCTTTTCATAGATGAGATTCATAAGTATTCCAATTGGTCTAAAGAAATCAAAATGATGTATGACAATCTTCCGCAGCTTAAAATTATCATTACCGGTTCATCTATTTTGGATTTGTACAAAGGAACCGATGATTTGAGCAGACGAGTTATTCGCTACAGCCTTGAAGGATTGTCATTCCGAGAGTATCTCAATCTTGTTCACAATTTTGAAATTCAACCTTATACGTTTGATCAAATTATAAAAAACGAAGTAGTACTTAAAGAAGTAGAATTTCCCTTGATGCACTTCAAAAATTACCTCAAAAATGGCTATTATCCTTTCTTCAACGAACCAGATTATGAAATACGATTAAATAACATTTTGAATATGACCATCGAAACAGATATTCCGATGTACGCCAAAATGAATATTGGGACAGCATTAAAAATGAAACAATTACTTTCAATCATCGCGAAAAGTGTTCCGTTCAAACCTAATTTCACCAAAATTGCAGAATTAGTGGATGTACATCGCAATCAAATTGTTGAATTCTTACATTATTTTGAAAAAGCCGGAATTATCATGCAATTAAGAGATAAAACAGAAGGAATTCGATCGATGGGAAAAGTTGAAAAAATTTATTTAGATAATCCCAACTTAATGTATGCTATTGGATCCAATGCAACGGATATCGGAAATGTGAGAGAAACTTTTTTCTATAATCAAATGAAATTAGAACATTCTGTTTTCACGCATCGTAACGCAGATTTTCAAATTGACGATATAATTTTTGAGGTTGGTGGTAAAAACAAGACTAAAAAACAAATTGCTGGCCTATCAGAAGCCTATCTTGTGAAGGATGATATTGTGTTTGGTTATCAGAATACTATTCCACTTTGGCATTTTGGAATGAGTTACTGAAAAGATCTTCCTCACTATTTTTCCGAACCGAAAGGTCTTTTTCAAAATGATAATTCAACATCCAAACTATCAACCTTTCATTCCCGCGCGATGAATTCGGTCATTTAAACTTTTTCCGATTCCTTCAGATGGAAATTCTTTCATGTAGATAACTTCTAAATTCAATTTATCCAATTGATAAAAAGCATCATATAATTTTCGAGAAGCCTCTTCCAAATCATTCTTTTCAGAGATAATTATCTGATTTTCAGAAGGAATACCCATTATTTTTTGCTCATTAAACAAGATGATTCCCGTTCGGTTAGTTAATTCTATTTTCGTAAAATCGTCGACAATTTTTAACGTTGTTTTGGGCGCATAATGATGCTTAACCATTCCTGGAGCGACAATAATTTCGCCTGCTTCATTTTGAATTTGAACTGATTTCCCGCAAACTTCTTCAATTTGTTCAATCGTAATCTGACCCAATCGATACACAATTACTTTGTCTTCTTCAAATCCCACAATGGTCGATTCTATTCCCACACTACATTCTCCCCCATCCAAAATCAGCGGAACTTGGTCACCAAATTGAATTTTCACATGCTCAGCGCGCGTTGGACTAACCGAACCATATTTGTTTGCACTGGGCGCTGCAATTGGAAAATCTAATTTATTCAGTAATTTTAAAGTTAGTGGATGATTTGGAATGCGCACCCCTACCCGATTACTTCCTGCCGTAATTTGATCCGGAATTTTGTCGTTTTTAGGCAGCAATAAAGTCAAGGGGCCAGGCCAAAATTGCTTGGCTAGTTTCTTTGCAATCAATGGAAAATCAGAAACATACTGTTCCACTTGTTCAATCGATCCGCAATGAACGATGAGCGGATTGGTCTGAGGACGATTTTTTAACTCAAATATTTTTGAAACCGCATCAATTGACAAAGCATTTGCGGCAAGTCCATAAACTGTTTCCGTTGGGATTGCAACACATTCGCCGGTTGTTAGAACTAGAATGGCTTTCTCCAATTTATCGTTTTCATCCATTAAGCGCTCAAACCGATTAATTACAAATTGAATTGATTGATAGGTTTTTGTCTCAATTTCAGAAAATTCACTTCTCTTAAACCAGCGCGCATCAGTGATTCCTTCCTCGGCTTGGCAAACAGTTTGTTTACTTCCATTATATAAAAAATGAAACCAGTACGTTTCTTTTAAATGCCATTTGTTTTTAAAAAAATAGGTGTGATAGGTAATACAAATTAATTCAGTAATATGTAGTTCATTGATTCCGCACTCTTCTTCAATTTCACGTTGAGCTGCTATCTCAATGGATTCGCCTGATTCGAGCTTTCCTTTTGGAATATCCCAAAGATTATTTCTTTCAATAAATAGAAATTCATCCTCACGCTGAACAATCCCTCCAGCAGCTTGAATAAATTTACAATCCGATAACACGTTTTTCCAAACCTTTTTTACAGAATCACAAAGAACTGTAACCACCGTATTTTCTGGAGTTTCTAGAATTCGATTAAGTAATGTCTTTTCGAATGATTCGTTGGATTTTGCGTAAATAACACCATTTGATTGCAATGTGCTAGACTGATTCCTAAAATTAACTTCTCTATTTTCAATAAAAACTTTGTACATTTGTTACTATGATATATCACAAAGATAAAGCTTTAAAAATTGCTGAATTCCTTTTACAAATCAAAGCTGTAAAATTACAACCAAAATCACCCTTTACTTGGGCTTCGGGATGGAAATCACCGATTTATTGTGACAATCGCATTACGTTATCCTTCCCAAATATTCGAACATTCATACGGCAAGCTTATGCCCAATCGATCTTGGACTATTTTGGAAAACCGGATTTAATTGCTGGAATTGCTACAGGAGGTGTTCCACAAGGTGTACTTGTTGCTCAGGAACTTGGAATCCCTTTTATATATGTTCGAAGTTCTCCAAAGGAACACGGAATGGGAAATATCATAGAGGGCTATTTTGAAAAAGGTCAACGCGTTGTTGTTATTGAAGACTTAATCTCCACGGGGGGAAGTAGTTTAAAAGCGATACAGTCATTGCGTGAGGCTGGGTTAGACATCAAAGGATTGGTTGCTATTTTCACATATGGATTTGAAATTGCGACAAAGAATTTCGCTGAAGCGGATTGCCCCGTGCTAACGCTTTCCGATTATGACACCTTAGTTGAATCTGCTTTAAAAACCAAGTATATTACTGAAGATGATATTGTTTCTTTGCACAAATGGAGAGAAAAACCGGAAAGTTGGAATCCTTAATTTGATTGTATGCAACTAATAAGTAATGAGGTTGAGATTCATGCAAACCCTGAACAGGTTTTGAATTTTATTTCGATTCCTTCCCATATTGAAAAATTACTGCCTTTAGATAAAATCTCTGATTTTAAATCAGATGAATTGATGTGTTCATTCAAAGTTCAGGGAGGAATAATCATTACTTTAATTCAGAATGGAAGAGAGGAAAATGATAAATTATTTCTTAAATCGGGCGAAAAATCACCCTTTCCATTCACATTAACGATTCACGCAGAATCTACTTCCACCGGAACAAAGGGATTTATTGAATTCAACGGTGAGGTAAACGCTTTTCTAAAAATGATGGTGGAAAAACCATTGAGCGCACTATTTAATTATATGTCAGACAAGCTGAAAGATCAATTTTAAATTCTACTTAACCTCCTCGAAATCAGAATCTTCTGCTTGAATTTTACCTTTTGATAGAATACTCGTTTTACCCTGATTTTTTCGAACAAATTCTTTTTTCTTTTGAAATTCACGTTCGCGATTAATCAGATCTCTTTCATGTTCCAGATTACGTTTAGCAATTAAGGTTCTCCCGATTATACGTATGATAACAAGCACGCCAATTAAAATGAGTACTGTTTTAATTACACCCGTAAAACTCGCTGCTACAATCATTCTTATTTTGACAGGTGCATATTCCGCTCCGAATATATTTTTGTGAAAAATGGATCTTTCAAGTTTTTAATAAATCGAATGGCTTCTCCGGTTGATTTCATTTCAGGACCTAATTCTTTCTTAACATCCGGAAATTTCTCGTAAGAGAAAACAGGAATCTTAATGGCGTACCCCTCTTTCCGCGGATTAAAATTGAAATCTGTTACTTTTTTCTCACCCAGCATCACTTTTGTTGCATAGTTCACATAGGGTTCATCGTATGCTTTTGCGATAAATGGAACGGTTCTAGATGCACGTGGATTTGCTTCAATGACATACACTTGATCGTCTTTTATCGCAAACTGAATATTAATCAACCCAACGGTACGTAATTCAACAGCTAATTTTTTCGTAATATCTTCAATTTGTGTCATTACAAAATCCCCCAAATTATAGGGAGGCAACACTGCGTATGAATCACCAGAATGAATTCCTGCAGGCTCAATGTGCTGCATTATTCCGATAATATACACATTTTCTCCATCACAAATAGCATCCGCTTCAGCTTCAATAGCACCTGAAATAAAATGATCTAATAATATTTGATTATTCCCCATTTCATTGATAATATCAACCACATGATGCTCCAATTCTTCTTTATTGATAACAATCTTCATTTTCTGTCCACCAAGAACATACGATGGCCGAACAAGTAATGGAAAGCCCAATTCATCTGATAATTCCAATGCCTGTTCTGCACTTTCAACGATTCCGTATTTAGGAAAAGGAATGTTATTCGCTTCCAATGTTTTAGAGAACCTTCCGCGATCTTCTGCCAGATCCAGGGATTCGTAACTTGTACCAAGAATTTTTATGCCATAGCGGCTTAACTTTTCGGCTAATTTCAATGCTGTTTGTCCGCCCAACTGAACAATAACTCCTTCAGGTTTTTCATGCTGAATAATATCGTAAATATGCTCCCAAAAAACTGGTTCAAAATACAGTTTGTCCGCCGTGTCAAAATCAGTGGAAACTGTTTCAGGATTACAATTGATCATAATAGTTTCATAACCACATTCTTTTGCAGCCAACACACCATGTACACAAGAGTAATCAAATTCAATTCCTTGACCAATTCTATTTGGACCTGATCCTAAAACCACAATTTTTTTCTTATTCGAAACGACACTTTCATTTTCATATTCAAACGTGGAGTAGTAATAAGGTGTATGAGCCTCGAATTCTGCAGCACAGGTATCTACTAATTTATACACACGATTAATCCCAAAATTACTGCGTTTGGTATAAACCTCTGATTCCAAACAACGTACAAGATGCGCAACTTGACGATCAGCGTATCCTTTTTGTTTAGCCTCGAAGAGTAAATCTTTGGGAAGATTCTCAATATGAAATTTCTCGATTTTTCGCTCAAGTTTAATCAAGTCTTCGATTTGCTTGAGGAACCAAATATCAATTTTCGTTTTCTCAACAATCGTTTTAAATGGAATCCCCAATTTGATAGCGTCATAAATATGAAACAATCGATTCCAGCTGGCATGACCCAAAGAATGTAATATTTCATCTTGATTGGTGAGTTCTTTTCCATCTGCTCCCAAACCATTTCGATTGATTTCTAAGGATTGACAGGCCTTTTGAAGTGCTTCCTGAAAAGATCTACCGATTGCCATAACCTCCCCTA
>CAMBBW010000138.1 GCA_945863425.1 Lishizhenia tianjinensis | reverse complement strand
ATTTTGGTTGAACTAGTTATCTCTAAGTTTTGAAAAACAATTCGTCCCATCATATCTTTAATGATGATTGTGTGTTGCTCATTGTCTAAAAAAGATAATGTTAATTCAGATGTTGCAGGATTTGGATAAATCAACAAGTTTTGTGTATTTAATTCAGTAATTCCAGAGGTTGGACAAACCTCATTCACAGGTGAACCGTCGCAGTATGATAAAGGATATAAAAACGCTGATTCCATTCGCGGATTCTCTGGTTGAAGCATGTTATCCGTACAACCCAATTGTTTAATTAAAAAATCTCTAAAGAAATTAACCGTTGTATCCATATATGCTGCGTTTCCAGCATACGGAACGTGCGGTGCACCGGGGAAAGTGTAAAATTGATTTTCTACCCCAACGGCACATGCTCTTTCATGAACCATTCTGCTTCCATCTAAATACATTAATGGAGTTCCTGGATTAACAATGCCACGATTGTATTTTACAGTGCCATCATTTGTACCATGAACAGAAGCAACAGGAACATCACCTGCCTCCAACCAACTATAACGCGCTAAAGCTCCGCAGCCATTCAATACAGCGTGAACTTTTGATGAATACCCTGGATTTCCGCTTGTTCCCTCTAATCCGCCTAGAGTTGTAATCACACTTGCACTTAAATAATCTGAAATCTCACATTCTTGATCCAAGTAGGCAACGTGAAGTGCTGTTATAGCACCGGCTGAACTACCCCCGATAAAAATATGATTGGTATCAATTTTATAGGTGTTTGTAGTTTGTTTGTCTTTATAGAAAAATCGGATGGCCGCTCTTAAATCTTGCGTTGCACGAACAACCGCTTTGACAGCATTAGCAGAATCAAACGGAAAAAACCCTAAACGATAATCAATAGATGCTGTTACATATCCTTTTTTGGCAAATTTTTGACACATGGTAACTACATCTCCATCTGTTTTCGAACCCCCAATAAAACTACCTCCATGAACCAAAAGAATTAATGGTCTATTCATTTCTGTGTCACCTGTTGGTTGGTAAACATCTAATTTTAATACTGTTGCAGCACCGTTCCACGAGGTGTTTTGTCCGAAGGTAACATCACTCGTTGTTGTATAAGTAGCAAATACATCAGAAGCATATCTACCTGTTGCACATGGTGACTGTGAAAATGCAGCGCCAGTTAGCAATAAACCGAGAAATAGAGTAATTTTTTTCATAGTTAATAATTAAGGGAATAAAGTAGAATTGAAAGAATTTGCATCCACTTGAGGAATGCGCGATTTATAGTTTAAGTTAATCGATTTTATAAATTCGTTCGCAAGTAAGGCATTTCCTTTTGCGTTAAAATGAATACCATCTAAGGAATAGGCTCCTCCTGAAACAAACTTAGAACTCATTGTCACGCCATTATAAACAAACCCTGTTTGGAGATTCTTTGAAAATTCATTCACGTTCACAACAGCAAGGTTATATTCAGCAGCTAAATCTCTGATAATTTGGTTGTATTCTGCGATTACTCCTCGCAAATATTGCAATTCGCCAGCATCCAAAACAAATTCGTCACGAATGGGAAATAAAACACCCATTTGATTGCACTTAACTGAATCCAAAGGAAGGCTCAAAGTGAGTAATTCAGATGAAAGTATTTGTCTTACTGCAAAAACATTAGCAGTTGAATCTACAATCATAAACGGATTACTACCAACAGAAAAGTAATATCCTAAGGGATTATAAATCGAATTCAATGTAGAATTACTTGCTGCATCTAAAGTTAATCCATTCCAAGGTATCGTTGTGAAATAAGGCATCTCAGAAACGTCAGGAATAGTCGCAATAACGCCTTTCGATCCATTTGCTGTCATCACTTGCAATAAGTTGGTATATGCATTTTGAAACGAGGTAGCACTTGGTAGATTTTCAATAGTTCCGCCCGATTTAGCAAAATCCATTACATCTTCAACACCCAAAAAAACAGAGAAAAACGTTGGGTTACTAGCAATAGCATCATCCAAAACACTTGCACTTAATGAAGAGGCCATGCGAGTAAAAAACGGATTGGAATTGGAGCTAAAAACATCAGCTAGCTTTAATCCAGGAATTCCATAATTTCCAAAAAGATCGTTGGTTGAATAAATGTTTTGATTAAAAACACCTAGGTCACCCTGTGCAGCAATCCGAATAGGCGAGAGTGATGTTACCCCTTTACAATCTGTCTTGTAGCCTAATTTCATCGGTGAAAGCAAGTTTGAACTAATTCCAATGGATGACTGATTAACTAGAGGTTGATTGAAATTTCCTCCTCCGACTTTTCCTAATTGACGAGCGATTATATTTGCTAACGAATTTTCTTGTCCCTCGTAATAAAGCGCATCATTCATATAACCTGCTGTATGAGAACCTCCAATCATAACAAAGCGAGATGGATTTATTTCACCTTTGGAATAAGTAGGCTCATTATATTTTGGTTTACAAGAAAGCACGGCTAATACCGTAAATGCAACTAAACTTATGGTGGTAATTATTCGATTCATTTTACCATTTATAAATTAACGAAAAACCTGGAGCGATTGCTTTTGTTCTGAAAGTGCCGTATAAATTTGTTTCAGTATTTTGGGCAGTGCGTTTTATTTGGGTGTAATAAATAGAGGCATCAATCGAGAATTTTTTTGTAAAGCGATAAGAAAGTCCCCCAGTGAAATAAAAGCGATTAGCATCTGGCGTTTCTGGCGTAACACTGGCGTCTGGCACCGGAGAAAAACCAAATCCGGAACCAAATCGTAAATCTAATTTCCCATTTGCTTTATACATGCCCCCCCCTCTGAATGCAAAAATACTCTTGTAGTTTCGTGCTGACTTTGTGTCTAATAATGACGTTGTATTTTTCTCATAATCAAATGCTAATGTGTCATACACCTTCCACCCAACGTAATTTATATCCAATACAAATTGCCATTTTTTTGTAGCTTTATATGCCCATCCAAGCGTGGTTACATTAGGTAAAGGCAATGCGCCGGTAAATGCTCCGTCTGGAAAATTCGTATTCAAAGATGCGGGTACTGTAAAGGTTGCTACTCCATTTTTTACCTTCATGTTAATTTGTGATCGATAGGTGATTCCGACGGTTATTTTTTTATTCAAATCATAATGTATGCCCGCATTAAATCCAAAACCAAGAGCTTTTCCTGCTAGCTCCGCATGCCCATAATTTCCAATGCTGTCTTGCACAGGAACATCTTTTTGAAGGTTCACATTTCCTGTTGAAATAATAAAACCAGCTCCAATTCCGATTACATCGGCAATGCGATAGGATAAAGTAGGTTGAATGTAAATGGCTTTTAATTCTAGGCGTGTCAGAGCAAAACGACCAATCCAATTTTCTTCCCATTGTACGGTGCTTCCGAAAGGTGTATAAGCAGCAATTCCAAATTTTAATTTATCGTGCTTATGTGCTTGAAAAATTCCATAGGCTGAAAATGGAGTTCCCACCGGATTTTTAGTTCGATATCCTTGCTTCGTGGCTGAATCTACATACAACACATTGGAAAAAATCGGCGTACTAGCAATATTTATTGAGTTTTCGTTCGAAAAAGCAACAGATCCCGGATTATAAAAAATACTTGCCCCATCTTGATAAAGTGCCGTTCCTGCACAACCCATCCCTTGTTGCTTTTGTCCTTGGAAATTCACTTGAAATCCTTGAGCATAGCTTAACTTCGGAAGAAAAAATAAAGAAAGAATGCAGGAGAATATGTAAATTTGTTTCATTGGCACAACGGATACTCTTCAAATATAACAAAAATCAATTTAGCGCTGTTATTTTTAGAAAAATAGATTGAAAAATATAAAATCAATGAAAATCATTTACCTAACTTTCTCCTTTCTGCTAATCTTTACTGGTGTTGTTTCACAAGATAAACCGGCTTATATTCTTTACACTTCAAAAGGTAAAAAAACGAGTTTTAAAAGAGTAGTAGAACAAGCAAAGAAAGCGGATTGCATCTTGTTTGGAGAATATCACGACAACCCAATTACTCATTGGCTTCAACTTGAATTGACGAATGTTATTGCCTCAACAAATCTAGTTTTAGGTTTTGAAATGTTTGAATCTGATCAACAACGCATTTTAGATCTATATCTGGCAGGAAAATTAGATGAAAAACAGTTTAAGGATAGTTGTCGTTTGTGGCCAAATTACGATACTGATTACAAACCATTACTTGATTTGGCAAAAAGCAAAAATCTTGCCTGCGTTGCCACAAATGTTAAAAGAAAATACGCATCCCTTCTATTTAAAAAGGGGCGGGCAGCTTTAGACACCTTAACCGAAATAGAGAAAAACCAGTTTGCTCCGCTTGATTTTGTAATTGACTCCACCTTATCGCAATATCGATCCGTTCGTGAAATGGGTGGGCATGAAATGGGCGGTAATATGATGGAGGCACAAGCGTTTAAAGATGCAACCATGGCAATGCACATAGTCAAATACTTGAATTTAAACTTTCAGTTTATTCATTTTAACGGCGCTTTTCATTCAGATTATCACCAAGGAATTCTGTGGTACTTAAAAAAGGAAAAACCAAATGCTAAGACCCTAACAATCACAACTGTTACACAAGTTGAAATGGATAAACTCGATAAAGAAAACCTACAAAAAGCAGATTTTATAATTTGTGTTTCCGAGTCAATGACACGAACTCATTAAACATAACAAGTAAGTTAATGTTAAAGAGATATGGGAAATAATATTGTTTTATGGGGCGTTGGATGGTTGGGTATTCCCTTGGTAAAATCATTGAAAAATGAAGGGTATTGTGCTTTTTGTATTACGCGAAGCCCGGAAAAGAAAGAATTGTTAGCTTCTTCTGGAATCGAGGCTTCAACCATTGAATATTTTCAAGCCAATACTGAACTTATTTCAACTTGTTCCACGTTTATTATTGCGTTGCCGCCAGCTAAAGACAGTGTTTTTTTAGAGCAAATGAAACAAACCATTCAACTTTTACCTGCTGAAACCCATCTTATTTATACTAGTTCAATTGGAGTTTTTCTTCCAACATCAGGATTGGTTGATGAAAACTCTCCCATAGATGAAACCCATGATGTTGCACAAATTGAAAAACTAGTTTCAACTTGTAAACCGGATAATAGCACTATTCTTCGTTTGGGTGGTTTAATTGGTCCCAAGCGACATCCCGTTCATTTTTTGGCGAAAAGAAACCAAAATTCTAACCCTCAACAAGTCGTAAATTTGGTACAACAACAAGATGTTATTCGTGTGATTGAGGCATTCGTACTCAAGCCTACTGTTGGGGTTTTCAATGTTTGTTCTTCGGAACATCCAACAAGAAAAGAATATTACAATGAAGCAGCCACGGCATTTGGTCTAGAACCAATTTCATTCGAAAATTCCAACAATGAATCAGGAAAAATAGTTGATTCTTCAAAATTGGAACGATTATTTCCTTTAGTTGTTTCCACTTCAATTTATAATTTTGAAAGCTGTAAATGAAATTTTTCTTGGCAAAAGCATAACAAAACAGCTTTTTTTACGTCTAATCTCACGTATGCGCGTGCGATTATTGATTTTATTGTTTTTGATGAGCTTTCAAGCTCACGCTTCGCATATAATCGGTGGTGATATTTATTACAATTATTTAGGGAATAACCAATATCGATTTTTTATAACGCTATACCGCGATTGTAATTCAACAGGTGCAGAATACGATAATCCACTCAAATTAACTATTTATAATTCTTCTGGTGCAATGGTGCAAGATCTCAGTGTTCCATTCCCTGGAAGTGTTGTGCTACCCTTGGTTTTTACAAATCCATGCGCTACTCCCCCAACTAATATTTGTGTAGAAAGAGCCATATACACGATTGTTGTAAATCTTCCACCAATTCCAGGGGGCTATAACGTTTCCTACCAGCGTTGTTGTCGAGGGCCAAATATTTCTAATTTAATAAACCCAGATGAAACAGGATTAACATTAACCACCCATGTGCCTGGTTCAGAAACTGGGTTTACAGTGAATAGCAGTCCTCGATTTACTAATTATCCACCTATATTGCTGTGCAACAATGATGAATTAGTTTTTGATCATTCAGCAACGGATCCTGACGGTGATGTGTTGGTCTATTCGCTTGTCACCCCTTTTTCTGGCGCTTCGTCAGCAAATCCCGCCCCTTCTCAAGCTCCCGCCCCGCCTTATTTTCCAGTGCAGTGGATTGGTCCTTTTGGTTC
>CAMBBW010000137.1 GCA_945863425.1 Lishizhenia tianjinensis | reverse complement strand
ATGAGAACCGTGATTTAATGCTCGCTTACATTGGGACACCTGAAAATATTGCTCAATTAGACCAAATCAAAGCAACGCACAAAAAAGGGAATAGTGATGAAAAAGTATCCATCCTTTGGTTGAGTTACAACGTGCATGGAAATGAAGCTTCGGGCACAGAAGCGGCTATGCAAACTGCTTTTGAATTGCTAACAAAAAATGCTTCAGCTTTAACCAATACGATTGTGATCATGGATCCGTGTTTAAATCCAGACGGAAGAGATCGATATGTGAATTGGTATTATCAATTTAAAACGGCATTAGCCAATCCAAATCCATCAGCCGCTGAACACCAAGAACCATGGCCAGGTGGTAGACCCAATCACTATTTATTTGATTTGAATCGCGACTGGGCCTGGTTGACGCAAGTTGAATCTCAACAACGCATTAAAAAATACAATGAATGGTTGCCTCACGTGCACGTAGATTTTCATGAACAAGGAATAAACGAACCTTATTACTTCGCTCCCGCAGCAGAACCTTATCATGAAGTGATTACGGATTGGCAACGTGAATTTCAAAATGGAATGGGGAAAAATAACGCCAAATATTTTGATGAAAAAGGATGGCAATATTTCACCTCCAAAGAATTTGATTTACTCTATCCAAGCTATGGTGACACCTACCCTACCTTTTGCGGGGCAATCGGAATGACCTATGAACAAGCAGGTAATGGACGAGCAGGTACTGCCATTTTAACCAATGACGGGGATACACTTACGATCGAAGAACGTGTTGAACACCATGTGATTACAGGACTTTCCACCGTTGAATATGGTTCAAAAATGACGAACCGATTGATTTCAGAACAGCAGAAATTCACGAAAGAAAAGAAGTTTCCATACATGTCCTATGTCTTAGAAGGTAAATTCGAACAAGTAGAAAATTTAGCGGCGTTGCTCAACAAACATGAAATTCAATACTCTTATTTGCCTCATGGTCAAAAAATAAAAGGGTTTAATTATGAAACGCAAAAAATTGAATCCATAGTAACGGATAAAATCAGTTTACTTGTCAACCTCAATCAACCCAAAGGAACGCTGGCACAGGTATTACTTGAACCAAAAACGAAAGTTACCGATTCTTTAACCTACGATATTACCTCTTGGTCTTTGCCCTATGCGTATGGTTTGAAAGCAATTGCCAGTGAACACCTCATCCCGGTTCAAGATTTTGCACCTACCCGCGCACCCAAAGAAGAATTATCTGCTACAAGCTATGCATTCATCATCCCATGGGAAGGAATGAATACGGCTCGTTTTTTAACCCATGCTTTAAACAAAGGAATTGCAATACGAAAACATGCAAAAGGGTTTGAGCAACAAGGACAAAAATTTGCAGCAGGAACCTTGCTCATTCTAAGTTCAGAAAATAAACCAAGTTTAGCATCCGATTTAATGGGTTGGTCAAATGAATATAAACTTCAAATTACTCAAACTAGGACAGGGATGGTTGAAAAAGGAAGTGATTTTGGATATTCTGACGTGAAACTCATTGAAAAACCATCGGTAGCCCTTCTTATTGGAGTAAATACAAGTTCTTTGAATGCAGGAGAAATTTGGCATTTTTTAGAGAATAATCTTTCTATTCCGGTTACTTTGCTGCAAGAATCAGATTTAACGTATTCTAGTTTGGATGAATACACAACCATTTTTGTTCCAGAAGGATCTTACAGCCAGTCAGCCAATTTAACGGAATGGATTACAAACGGTGGGAAAGTTATTGCATTTGGTGATTCTTATGAAAAAATTGGTGGAACGATGGGATTGAATGCAATCTCAGCGGAGGAAATTGAAACTAAAGAAACCGTTGAAAGTAAATCGGAAAAAAAGAAGAAAAGTTCCACTGAAGAAACAATTACCTATTCCAATGCAGAAAGAAATGAATTGTCGAACAATGTAATTGGATCCATTTACAAATGTAAAATAGACAAAACGCACCCGATCAACTTTGGAATTGAAAATTACTACACCTTGCGTATGAGTTCTAATTCATGGAAGTCGTTGGAAAACGGTTTTAGTCCGGTGACCATTGAAAAAATGGAGGATCATATGAATGGATTTGTTGGGCACAAGGCAGCTCCTTTACAAGCCAAATCATTGGTGGTTGGAATTCAAGAACAAGGACAAGGAAAGGTGATTTTGTTCGTGGATAATCCCTTGTTTAGAGGATTTTGGGAAAATGGAAAAATGTTAGTAGCAAATGGGTTATATCAAGTAGATTAATTACCTCAATCCGCGACGTTTTTTAATTCCTTCGTAGGCTTCCTGAATGTTCTGGAATTTTTCCTTAGCGCCTTTTTGATATTCTTCTCCCATGCTTGCCACTTTATCCGGGTGAAAGGTAACAGCCATTTTGCGATAGGCTTTTTTTACTTCTTCATCGGTAGCTGATTCTTCAATTCCTAGTATTTTATAATCGGAATCAACATTTCGGTAGAACATGTTTTTAACGCTTTCAAATTCCATGGAAGGAACACCAAGCATGGCAGCAATTTGCTCAATTTGTTGCATTTCAGAAGTTGACACATCACCATCAGCTTTGGCAATGCCAAATAAATAATGCACGAGTTGTATGCGTACTTCTGGTTGCATTTTGGTACGGATATCCGAGCAAATTTGATTCAATGGAATAGAGGGTGCATCCAAAAATTGCTTCAACGTTTGGAGTTGATTTTTTTGAAATTGGCCGCCAAATTGATTCGCAAAAAAAGCTTTCACGTAATCTAATTCCGCTTTTAATACCTTTCCATCGGCTTTCATTACTGCAGCAGAAAGCGCCATCAGCATGGTTTGAATTTCATTTACACCGGATGAACGTTGTTGATAGTAATTGAATACCTCATCGGCGTTCATGTTTCCAAAGCGCTTTCCACCGGCACCAACTTTGTTTCTTTGGTTCACATCAAATAAGGAACCTACAATAAAACCAAGTATCACCGCATTCCAACTGCGGAAAAAAATCAAGGCTGCAAGGGCGAAAATAAACTTATACAAATGAATGAATTTAAAAAAGCGGAGACTTTGCTCCGCTCAAAATTAAAAATATTAACCTTAACTCAATCCTCAGAATTGTATTTTTAATTTAAATTCTTTAAAGATTTTTCAATAAAGGCATCTAACGGTTCCCCTTTCAACATTCCTTGAGAAAGCATCGCTAAGTCAGCCAAATACTTTGCATTTTCTGTTTGATTAGCAGATTCTTTAGTCAAAATAGCCTCAATTGTAGGATGGTTGGCATTCACCACCAAATTATACATTTCCGGAAAAGCCCCATAAAAGCCACCGCCACCCATCTTTTGCTGCTCCATCATGCGACGAATAAACTCAGGTTGGGTAATTAAAATTGGTGACTCATCCGAAGACATACTTTCCAGTTGAACCGTAAATTTATCCTTGCTCACCACGCCTTCAAAAATACCTTTCAATTTCTCCTCCTCCTCTTTCGATAATTTAGAAGGAATTTCATCCGATTTACTGATTAACTTATCCAAAGTATCAGCATCTACGCGAGCAAAAGAAATATTTTCCATCGCTTGTTCCATTTTTGAAATCCAATGAGGAACTAATGGTCCATTCATTTCTAATACTTCGTAACCACGCTCTTTTGCTTTTTTGACAAATGAAAAATGTTCTTCAACACCAGGAGTGTACAAGAAAACCACTTTGTTGTTTTTATCCGTTTGAAGCGGAGCAACTTTTTCTTTTAATTCTTCTAAGGTGTAGTATTTTCCTTCTGAAGTTTTAACAAGAGTAAATGCTTTTGCTTTTTCAGCGAATTTTTCATCGGTTAAGGTTCCATATTGAACAAAAACTTGAAGATCATCCCATTTTGCTTCAAAATCAGCTCGATCGTTTTTGAACATCTCAGCTAATTTATCTGACACTTTTTTAGTGATGTGAGATGATATTTTTTTCACGTTACCATCACTTTGTAAATACGAACGAGAAACATTTAACGGAATATCCGGAGAATCAATTACACCGTGTAATAAGGTTAAAAATTCAGGTACGATTTCAGCAACGCTATCTGTTATAAAAACTTGATTGGAATACAAGTTGATCTTATTTCGTTGAACCTCAACATTTTCTTTGATTTTCGGAAAATACAAGATTCCAGTTAGATTGAACGGATAATCCACATTTAAATGAATATGAAACAACGGTTGCTCGAATGTCATTGGATACAATTCACGGTAAAATGAATCGTAATCGTCTTGTTTTAAATCAACCGGAGCTTTTGTCCAAGCTGGCTCTGGATTATTTATTTGATTCTCGACTTCAATCGCAACTCGTTTAATTTTATCATTTTCATCCTTTTCGCCTTCTGGAGAATCAATGTATTCTGTTTTGGTACCGAACACGATTGGAATTGGTAAAAATTTACAATATTTCGTAAGAACTTCTTCTATTCGATTTTTTTCTAAAAATTCAATTGAATCATCATTGATATACATTACGATATCAGTTCCACGATCAATTTTATCAATATTGGTAATCGTATATTCCGGAGATCCGTTACTTTCCCATTGAACTGCTTGTGCACCATCGTGCCGCGCCAAAGTTCTAATTTGAACCTTTTCTGACACCATGAAAGCGGAATAGAAACCTAATCCAAAGTGACCAATGATTTGTTCAACACCTTCTGTTCCTTTGTATTTTTCTACAAACTCCTCTGCACCAGAAAAAGCAATTTGGTTGATGTATTTATCAATTTCCTCAGCCGTCATTCCAATACCACGGTCACGAATGGTAAGGGTTTTTTCTTCCTTGTCGAGAATTACCTCCACTTTCAACTCACCCATTTCGCCTTTAAATTCTCCATTTTTAGCAAAGAATTTTAGTTTCTGACTTGCATCTACCGCATTCGAAACCAATTCTCTCAAGAAAATTTCATGGTCCGAATAAAGGAATTTTTTAATAATTGGAAAAATGTTTTCCGTTTGAACATGTATTTGACCTGTTTTCATAATTGTGTTTTTTAAAGACGTACTATTTTGTCAACCATTATGCCATCCAATCAATACTGACAATCTGTCTCAAAATAATTGAAAAAGTGACAGAAAACCCGAGAACAATTCATACATTTATGTCAATGAACACTGATTTGCTCCTTCTTGAATTCTCGAACGAAACATTTGTTTTAAACACACAGAAACAATTGGCGAAAGATTTCAATCAAAATGGATTTTCTTTTAGTCAAGAATTTAGCGAGATTGCATTAACGAGAGAGGAAATTGAGCAAGCCGTTGCTGAACAATTAATGGAAATAATGCGTTTGGGCGAGACCAAATTACTGCAGTTGCTTTATACGATTGACTTACCGGAAAAGGAATTTCTCTCCATTTTGAATACTCCTAATTTCTTGCAAGAATTAGCTGCAAAAGTGGTTTTCAAAGAAGCATACAAAGTGTATTTGAGAAACCGATTTAGTTGAAAAGAGATATTATTCAATGCAAAAACACCTTAGTTAAGATTTAATATTAACAGAACTTTATTACACCCATGAAAGTATCTGAAAATGGAATAAATTTAATAAAGCAATTCGAGGGATTACGTCTTCAGGCATACCTTTGCAGCGGAAATGTTTGGACAATCGGCTGGGGAGCAACAGAAATAAATGGTGTCAAAGTGAAGGAAGGAGATGAATTAAAACTAGAAGATGCTCATCAATTGTTAAAATCTGATCTCCAGAAATTTGAACACCTGGTTAACTCAAGAATTAAGATAAGCCTTACTCAAAACCAATTTGACGCTCTTGTTTCACATGCCTTCAATACTGGTGGATCGGATACATTATTTCATTTGATAAATTTCAAAGGTAGTAAAGAGAAAATTAAAGATTGGATTGAGAATAGGTATATTACCGCAAACGGAAAAGTTGTAAAGGGATTAATTTCAAGAAGAGCAAAAGAAGCTAATCTATTTTTTTTAGATGATTGCTAACATCAGCAGATTTATAGATAATCCTTCGCTTGGGATAGGATGCGAAGAATAACTATGTTAATCTATGCGAAAAATGCGGAGAATAATTTAAAACCCAGAAAAAAATAGTACATTTGTTGCAAGAAATGCGGAGAATAAATGGCGAAGTACCTATATCAATACTCAAATTGGCCTAATTTTACTTGGGAAAGTGAGCAACTATTGCCTTTGCTATCGCTTGTCCGCAACAAACAAGGGAGATTAATCGGAAAAATGGCTGCACTTGGCTTTAATCTCCGCAACGAGGCAAATCTTGAAATCTTAACCGAAGAAATTCTAAAATCTACTGAAATAGAAGG
>CAMBBW010000136.1 GCA_945863425.1 Lishizhenia tianjinensis | reverse complement strand
TTTTTACGTTTCGTGGCAATTTTTGCAGAAACTGTTTGACCGGGGAAGGCATTGTCTACAAAAACAATAAAGTTTCCCTCTTCTGTTGGGATTTTAGCAATTCCTCTTCCTCCAAATGCATAATCAACAATCTCTAATTCTACAATTTCCCCACGATTAAATAGATTTGTTGCGCTCATTTCTTTGTTTTATAATTCAAGTAATTTCCAAGGTAATTGACTTAAATTGGTTATTTGATTGATGTGTTTTATTTGTTTTTCCTCAATTTGTGGATTGAAATGTATGGTCTTCATTCCAACACGCTCAGCACCGAGAATATCAACTTCATAATCATCTCCAATCATGAAGGAATTTTCGGCAGTCGCTCCTGCTTTATTCATTGCAAATTGAAATATTTTTGGGTCTGGTTTATTGAAACCCACTTCTTCGGAGCATACAATGATATCGAAAAAAGTCCTCAGTTTACAATTCTCTAATTTTATATATTGAACTTCCTTAAATCCATTCGTAATAATATGCATTTCATATCCGATTTTTTTCAATTCAGATAAGGTTTCGAGTGTGTTAGGGAACAATTCGGTTTGTTTTGGCGAAAGTTCAACATATCCATCACTAAAGTGTTTGATCAACATAGGGGCATCTAACTTCCAATTTTCCAAGGTCTTTCTAAATCGCTCGTCTCTTAAAAAGTCTTTGGTGATTTCTTTCTTCCCATACGATTTCCACAATGACGCATTTACTTCTACATAGTGATTATGAAATGCAATAAAACTAAAGTTCGATTGTTCTATTTTAGCATCGTTATACAATTGATTAAGAGCTCGTTTCGAATTGCCATCAAAATCCCACAAGGTTCTATCTAAATCGAAAAATAAGTGTTTTTTCATTACGTAAATACAAAATAGGCAAGCGAGGTTGTAATTAATCCACTTAATAATAGACCCACAAAAACCCATAAAAAAGTGTATTTTTCTTTTCCATAAAATTTAGCCACAATGATTGATCCTACAGGAATTGAAAGTAAGGAAGGAGCAATAAAACAGATCCCAAATTTCCCCAATGAATGTTTGAGTTTTAGCGTTAATTTATTGCCACGTGTAAAGATTTTCTTTTTTGGAATTACTTTACCACTTCTAATAAGTTCTTCCTCCTTTTTCAGTTTGTTTATTTTAGTTCTCTTCATGATAAATTCAGCGGCAAAATAAAAAAAGAGTGAGCTTAATGTAGCCCCTGAAACGGCACTAACATAGGTAGAAAGGAAACTCATACCAAGAGGGACACCCGCAAAAGGTGAAAACAAAAATTTAATTGTAGATAACAAAAAAACACTCGAAACTGCTGCCCAATTCATAGTTAAATTTTTTCTCCGTATGCTAAATCTCCAGCATCTCCTAGTCCGGGAACAATATAGGATTGAGCTGTTAATTCTTCATCTATGGCCGCAACAAAAATCTCCGTGTTCTCAGGTAAGTGCTTCTGTACATATGCCAGGGCTTGAGGGGTTGCAATGGCAGCAACAATAAAAATTCTTTTGGGATTTCCTTGTCGAAGCATTGCTTTGTAAACGGTAACCATGGAACTTCCGGTTGCTAACATCGGGTCACTAATTATCCATGTTTTTCCATCCAAATTGGGTGTTGCCATGTATTCCACATAAATTTCAAATTCTTCTGCTGTCGAATGCTTTCTGTAGGCTGAAATAAATGCACTTTCAGCATGATCGAAATAATTTAATAATCCTTGATGCATCGATAATCCAGCGCGAAGAATCGTAGCCAAAAGGATTTCTTCCTTCACTAATTCAATTTTTGCTTGCCCTAAAGGAGTGGTAACGTTTTCTTCCTGGAAGATTAACCGTTTGGATAATTCATAGCCTAAAATTTCTGCAATACGCTCCATATTTCTGCGAAAGCGCAAGGGATCTTTTTGTATTTCAACATTTCTTATCTCTGCCAAAAAAGTATTGAGTACTGATGCCTGCTTGGAAATTGTATGTATCATTTGATTTAGCTTTTTGTAAAAATACATAGAAAATCGAGTAGGTACTTAAACTCTGTCAAAAATTCACAGAATTTGTCTAAAATCTGACAGCGTGTCGCAGTTTCATCTATTGGAACTATCTTTGACATGCCAAAAGCGCTTTAAAATTAGTTCAAATGAAAAAGAAAGAAACAGAAGAAAATGTGTCAAATCCAGATGTTGCTAATCAAACGGATTCAACAGCTGAGAATCAAATAGATAATGAGAACGATTCAACCACAGATGTGGAAATTGAGGTTGCTGTTGAGGAGGAAGAGGTTGTTCAGGAAATTTCGTGGGAAGAAAAATACATGGAAATGAATGATCGTTACATGCGCTTGTATGCCGAATTTGATAATTTCCGTCGAAGAACACAAAAAGAAAAAGTTGAATTGATGGGAACTGCTAGCTCAGGTGTTTTGAAAGATTTAATTCCTGTTTTGGATGACTTTGAACGTGCCATAACCTATAACGAAACAGCACAAGAGATTGATAGTGTAAAAGAAGGATTTGGGTTGATTTATTCTAAATATAAATTGATTTTAGAATCCAAAGGATTAAAACCAATGAATGCTAAAGGTCAACCATTTGATAGTGAGCTACATGAAGCGATTGCAAATATTCCAGCACCTTCCGATGATTTAAAAGGTAAAATTATTGATGATGTGGAAAAAGGGTATTTATTGAATGAAAAAGTAGTACGCTTTGCTAAAGTGGTTGTTGGACAATAAAAGTAAACGGAAGAATGAGTCAAAAACGTGATTATTACGAGGTTTTAGGTGTTTCAAAAAACGCTGATGATGCCGAAATTAAAAAAGCATATCGAAAGTTAGCTATTAAATTTCACCCGGATAAAAATCCTGATGATCCCACCTCTGAAGATAAATTTAAGGAAGCTGCTGAAGCGTATGAAGTGCTAAGTAATTCCGAGAAAAAAGCACAATATGATCGATTTGGTCACGCCGGAATGGGTGGTCAAGGACGTCATGGTGGAGGAATGAATATGGATGATATTTTTTCACAATTTGGAGATGTTTTCGGAAGTGCATTTGGTGGCGGTAGTTTTGGCGGTAGTAGATCAGGGGGAGGTTCCAGAACAGTTCGAGGCACCAATCTTCGTGTGAAAATGAAACTTAACCTGGATGAAATTGCAAATGGTGTTAAGAAGAAAATCAAAGTTAATAAACTTATAAATGCCGATGGCGTAACCTATAAAAGTTGTTCAACGTGCAACGGAACTGGTAGAATTACACGTGTGGCCCAAACATTCTTGGGAGCGATGCAAACACAATCTGCTTGCCATGTTTGTCAGGGAGCAGGGAAAATGATTGACAAAAAACCTTCTGATGCTGATGCACAAGGATTGAAGCGTCAAGAGGAAGTCATAGAAATCGAAATTCCTGCAGGAGTAGAAGAGGGAATGCAATTAAGTGTTTCTGGTAAAGGAAATGCTGGGCCATTTAACGGCGTACCCGGTGATTTAATCGTGGTTATCGAAGAAACAGAACATGAGGACTTACGTCGTGAAGGTGAAAATCTACACTATGACGCAATTGTTAGTTTTATTGAAGCTGTTCTTGGCGAATCAATTGAAGTACCAACCGTAAATGGAAAGGTGAAGATTAAAGTGGATGCGGGTACCCAAAGTGGCAAGACTCTCAGATTAAAAGGGAAAGGATTACCTGTTCTTCAAAGCTATGGTACTGGTGATTTATTCGTACATATTCATGTTTGGACGCCAACAAAACTCTCTAAAGAGGAACGTGAGATCTTAGAAAAAATGAAGGAGTCTGAAAATTTCAAACCAGGCTCAGATGCAGAAAGTAAAGGTTTCTTTCGTCGAATGAAAGATATGTTTAGTTAATCAATGAGTTTTTTATCAAAAATAAGCGAAGGAAGAAATGATTTTGCAAGTTATGCATTAACAATATGTTTGGTCATTTTTAGTTACGGATTTTTAGGTTCTCTACCCTTGTTGATTGATTTAAGATTATCCGGTACAAGTTTCGATGAGATGATGAGTATCGAACACATGACTCGGATTTTAGGAAAAAATAGATTGTTAATTCATTTACTTTTGCCTTTCTTTTTTATTTTCGGATCTCTTTTAGTTGGAATGAAGTACTTTCATAAACGATCCATTCGGTCTTTTTTCACCTCAGCCACTTCCTTTCGATGGAAACGTTTTTTTACAACCTTCTTTTTATGGTGGGTAATTATGTCACTTTTTTTAGTGATTTCATTTCAAACTTCTTCCGACTTAAAATGGAATTTCAATTGGAGCAATTTTTGGCCTTTGTTACTAATCTCTTTTGCAATGATACCTATTCAAACTACTGCTGAAGAGTTGTTTTTTCGAGGGTATTTGGCGAAAGCTTTTTATCAAAAAACAGGAAGTGTTCTGCATACTATTCTCATTACGTCTATTTTGTTTGCGAGCATGCATGCGTTTAATCCCGAAGTTGCCACCCTTGGATATGGCATTCTAGTTTATTATTTCTTAACTGCCATTTTTTTAGCTATAATGACGGTAATGGACAACGGTATGGAATTATCGATGGGGTATCATGCAGCGAATAATGTTTTTACTGCGATAATGATAACCAACAATTGGCAAGCTTTTCAAACAGACGCCGTTTTTATTGATACAGCCACACCAACATTTGGAATTGACTCTATTTTAACCTTGGTGATTGTTCAACCTTTATTTTTACTTCTTCTCTCAAAAATGTATAAATGGAATAATTGGAAAAAATTAGTGAAGTAATTAATTAAGTAAATCAACAGAATCACTTTTTTCCATACTTTTGCATCACTCTAAACTTAAAAAAAACATAGTATGCACCTGTGGAACACCTTAAGCAAAGAGGATTTAGAAGAAAAATTGCGTCTTGGCGGTCATGAATTTGTAACAATTTCATTTTATCAATACGCAAAAATTGAAAATCCTCACTTATTCAGAGATCATCTTTTTAAGATGTGGTCAAATCTTGATGTTATTGGTAGAACCTATGTGGCATCTGAAGGAATTAATGCGCAACTAGCTGTACCTCATAAAAATCTGGATCAATTTATTGAGGAATTATATTCAATTGATTTCCTTTCAGGAATTAGGCTCAATTATTCAGTGGATGATTCTGAGGCAGAATATTCATTTTTGAAACTAAAAGTGAAGGTTCGCAATAAAATTGTTGCCGATGGTTTAAATGATTCGACTTTCGATGTTACCAATAAGGGAAAGCATCTAAATGCCACTGAATTCAATAATTTAATTGCTAAACCAGAAACCATATTAATTGATTTTCGGAATCATTATGAATCGGAAGTTGGCCACTTTAAAGGAGCAATTCTGCCTGATGTGGATACCTTTAGAGAGTCTTTGCCGTACATTGAAGAATCCTATTTAAAGGGACATGAGGATAAAAATCTAGTAATGTATTGCACAGGTGGAATACGATGCGAAAAAGCATCTGCATGGTTTAAGCATCGAGGATTCAAAAATGTTCATCAGCTGGAAGGTGGTATAATCAAATATGCAAATGATTGTAAAAAAGAAGGCATAGAAAATAAATTTATAGGAAAGAATTTCGTTTTTGACGAAAGAAGAGGGGAACGAATTTCTGATGACATTATCGCTGTTTGTCATCAATGCGGTGAATCCGCAGACGTGCACACAAATTGTGCTAATGAGGCGTGCCATCTACTTTTTATTCAATGCGATACATGTAAAAATAAAATGGAAAATTGTTGTTCTGACGAGTGTCAAACTACCATTCATTTGCCTATTGAAGAACAAAAAATACTCCGAAAAGGCTTCGAAAACAGTAATAAAATTTTCAAAAAAGGTAGGTCTACGAAGCTTAAATTTAAATTAAACCAAGAAAAACCAATATCTTTGAATAATCAAAGTACAAATTAAGTGAATTTAGTAATTAACTGGGATGTTTCTCCCGAAATTATAGATGGGTGGAGAACACCTAATCTCTACGGTTTACTCTTCGTAACGGGTTTAATCATCGGTTATTTTGTAGTTAAACGGATGTTTAAAAATGAGAAAATTGATGACAAACAATTAGACAGCTTGGTTCTTTATATGATAATTTCGATAATTGTGGGGGCTCGCTTGGGACATGTGTTATTTTATGGACCTTACTGGGATTTTGTAGATGTCAATGGGCATAAAGTGGAGGGCTATTTTTCTCATCCTGAATCAATTATCAAAGTATGGGAAGGTGGATTAGCTAGTCATGGTGCAGCAATTGCAATATTATTGGCGCTTTGGTATTATTCTCGGAAAGTGGTCAAAAAGCCTTATTTATGGATTTTAGATCGCATAG
>CAMBBW010000135.1 GCA_945863425.1 Lishizhenia tianjinensis | reverse complement strand
ACACGCTTTACGAATATCCAACTCACTTCGATGGGTTTCAAAATCGGTAAGCTGTTCAATAAAATGAGGCATTTCCTGGTGTGTACGACCATTTTTTACATGCCGTACACCCGTATTTTTCCAGTTGTCCATGATTTCTTCCGACAAATCAAAGCGTTTTTCAATGGATGAAATGGCAGCTAAGGTAATCACGGATGAAACTCTGCTATCCGAAGCGCTTAGTAATGCAATTCCTCCACCGCGTGAATGACCGACCAAATGAATGCAGCAAGTCGTTAAATCAACTTTACTTTGTATCCAATTTAAGGCACAAAGCACATCGGTTTTTTCATAGGAATATCTATTTTGGCCGAATGCGTTTAAATCAGCAAATTCTAATGCATTTTGAATGGTAGTTCCATTGTGGGTTAAATTGAATTTACAAAACCCAAAACCCCGATTCACAAAATAGGCTTCCATAAAATTCCACGCACCCCAATCTTTGAAGCCCATATATCCATGAACAAATACAACCAAATTATGATTAAAATCTTCAGGAATACACAAATCAATCAAGGCTTCACGACCCGCTGAACCACGATAGGTTTCCTGAAGGATTTGCATCTTATTTCAAGGGGATTTGCTTCAAGGTTTCCAGGTAATACTTCCAGAATTTTTGAACAGAGGAAATTTGAACTTTTTCATCGGGTGAATGTGCCGCACGAATATTTGGCCCAAAAGAAATCATATCTACACCCGGAAGGTGTTTGCTCAAGATTCCGCATTCAAGTCCTGCATGACAAGCCTTCACTTTTGGGTCTTCGTGATACATTTCCTTATACAATTTTTCCATTAGTTGAAGAATCGCTGAATTTGGATTTGGTTTCCATCCGGGATATTCTCCCCCTTGAACTACATCGCAACCCATATTTTCAAACGCACAACGAATGGTCATAGCAATTTCTGATTTCGTAGACTCAACACTACTTCGCTGCAAGGATTGACTAGTAAATGAACCAGTTGAAATAATAATACGCGCCAAACTGGATGATGCCTCAACCAATCCATCAATATCTGGACTCATTCTGAAAACACCATTTTGAACCGAACAAAGCAGGTTTAAAATTTTCTTGCAATCTGAAGCTGGCATTGCCGATACTGCGGACTCTATTTCTTTAGCCTGAATATTAATTGCCAATTCAATTGACGCATATTCTTCTTTCAAAATCGCAACTTGCTTATCAAATTCAGCATGAAAATGAGATCCATCAGCACTGGTAATCGAGATAACCGCAGTTGCTTCTCGAGGAATAGCATTTCTCAAACTTCCTCCGTCAAACGAAACCAATTGGAAAGTAAGACTTTGATTTAATTCCCAAAGAATACGCGCCATCCATTTGTTGGCATTTCCACGGCCTTTATCGATGTCCATACCCGAATGTCCGCCTAGTAATCCTCGGATCGATATTTCAATCGTTTTACTTCCAGCAATTACTGGCACTTCAGAATAAGTGTAGTTTGTATTTGTATCTATTCCGCCTGCACAACCGATAGATAATTCATCGTCATCTTCCGTATCTAAATTCAACAAGATTTCACCTTGAAACAATGATCCATCCATTTTCATGGCACCCGTCATTCCGGTCTCTTCGTCAATTGTAAAAAAAGCCTCAATCGCGGGATGCTCAATCGTGTTAGATCCCAAGACTCCCATAATTGCTGCAACACCAATTCCGTTATCCGCGCCTAGTGTTGTTCCATTTGCTCTTACCCAGTCACCCTCAACAATCATTTCAATCCCTTGAGAATCAAAATCAAATACGCGATCCGAATTTTTTTGATGTACCATGTCCAAATGGGATTGAAGAATAACCGCTTTTCGATTTTCCATCCCCGGAGACGCCGCCTTTTTAATAATTACATTGCCAATCTTATCGATTATAGTTTCTAATCCTAAGGAATTGCCAAAGTCCACCATAAACTGGCGAACACGTTCTTCTTTCTTGGAAGGACGAGGAACGGCATTTAAGGATTCAAAATTGGACCAAAGTTCGGTGGGTTGTAAAGAGGAAATACTCATAGCGCTATTTTTAGGTGTAAAATTGCAAAATATTTACCTATTTCGGCTGAGCAATTAAAATTTCCATTTTTCAAGTGGCCTAAAATACCTAATTTAGTAGGAATGAAATCACTGCTACTTATACTTTTTGTTTTTGGTTCTCTGGGCTCAATGATACTTGCGCAAAGTTTAAATCAAAAAGATGCAAGCGGAAAAAAAACGGGTAAATGGGTAATTTATCAAAAAGGAACCAAACTAATTTACGAAGAAGGAGCATTTGTCAATGGTAGAAAAGAAGGGCTATGGAAACGCTATCATTCGGATGGAAAAAACATTCAAATCGAAGCGGCATACAAGAACAACAGACCAATGGGCTCGTACACTAAGTTTTATATAAATGGTAAGGTAAAGGAAAGAGGTAATTTAGCATTAAATCTGTACAAAGATTCATTGATTCGTTACTTTGAAAATGGAAAAATTGAATATGCTGGAAATTTTAATCAAACAGGAAAAGAACAAGGGAAAATCAAGTATTTCTACGAAAACGGAAATTTGGAGTACGAATATGATGCCATGAATGGGGCACCAACCGGGAAGGCTACTCGTTATTTCGAAAATGGAAAGATAAAAGAAGAAATTAGTTATGGTTCAAATGGGGCAATATCTTCCTCCGTGAAGACTGAATCGGGTGCAGCAAATATCATTACATCACCTTCAAAAACTGCAATTAAAGCTCCTGTTTTAGGTACCCCACGCACCAGGGGAAAAACATTTTTACCGAACGGTTACAATAAATGTTATACCCCCAATGATGAAATTTGGCAAGATGGACAATTCAAAAACGGGCAATTATGGGAGGGAAAAGTGTATGAATACGATAAAGATGGAATATTAATCAAAGTCAAAATATACAAAGCCGGCTTTTACCATTCAGATGGCCAATTATAATTTTACTTTTTCTGAAACAAATAGGCACTGTAGGCCAGTAAACTAGGAATTCCAATTAGGAAAATGAAGGCAAGAATTTTTCCTTGAGCAGTTAGATAAAAGTCAGTTATCCCGAGGGAAATTAAATCCTTTGAATTATACCCCAGCCCAACAAAATAGGATAAACTTAAAGGAACTTCTTTTTCAATTCCAAGTTTACCAAAAACGATTATTCCCGAAAATAAGTTTATCGGAAAAACGAATAATGGTATGGAGATTATAAAAAATACAATTAAAAATAATTTTAATGGCCCCAACTTCAATAGTGTTTTCATAGCAGAAATATCCTTTAATAGAGGTGCAAGGTAATAAATTTTAATAGTCAATTAGACCCAAAAACACGAATAAATATGAACCCAATGGATTAAATGAATAACCATTTTTTAAAACTGAAGGAATTTGTCTATTTTTATGTGCTCAATGGGATTGTATTCAAATAAACAGCGGTGGAAAATATTTCTATTAATTGGCGCCTTAGTGTTGTTCATTATTTCCTTGTATGTATCTAATGTAATGGTTTCCGACTTAAGTAAACGAGAACGAGAAAAGGCAACTCAGTGGGCGGAAGCAATAAAAAAGAAATTAGAGTTAGTGAAATTAACTAATCGTACGTTTACCAAACTCCGAAATCGAGAAAAACAAGAGGTGAACACATGGATAGATGCAACACGCTCCCTCTTTTTATCGCCAATTGAAGGTGATGCCAGTATCCAATTAGCTTTTTCAATTATAAACAAAAATACGGACATTCCAGTCATTGTGTTGGATGATCAAAACATTGTTACTAATTATAAAAATACACCCATCGATACAGCTGAAATTCGCGCATTGTATCCACTAAAAACGACAGTTGAACGCACCAAATTATTAGATGATACCCTTCAAAAAACTGCGTTACTTTGGAAAAATACAGGGCGGTCATTTACTGTAGATGTTTTCGAAGGGATGACAATGACATGCGCCTATTTTGATTCCAAGGAGCTCATACAGCTTGAAAAAGAACGCGATTCCATTATCCATGCTTTTAATAAAGAATTGATTGAAAATCAGGATCAAATACCCGTGTTATTGGTTGATTCCAAAACGGGGAAATCAATTGGTAATAATTTGAAAATTAATCAATTATCCGCGGGTCAAAAAACAGATTTCCTTACCGCCTTTAAACAAAAAAATCCACCCATTATTTTAGATTTCAAAGATGGGACAAGAAACTTAATTTATTACGATGAAAGTGCTGAACTAAAAAAATTACAATGGTATCCAGTTATTCAATTTATTATTATTGGATTATTCGTTTTCACAGCATATTTAGTGTTTTCAACTTTTCGAAAAGCAGAACAAAATCAGGTTTGGGCCGGTATGGCAAAAGAAACGGCTCATCAATTAGGAACCCCTTTATCTTCGCTGATGGCTTGGGTACAATACCTGGAAACCCAACATGTTGACCCAATGATTGTGAAAGAAATGCAAAAAGATGTGGATCGACTTGAAATTATTACAGATCGTTTTTCAAAAATCGGTTCCGGAGCTAAAATGGAGAGTAAGGACTTGGTGGTAACAATCGGAAATATCTTGGACTATTTAAGAACCCGCATTTCCGATAAGGTAACTATTGATTATCGCATTATCAATGAAGGCCCAATTTTTTTAAAACACAACCCTTCGCTCATTGAATGGGTGATAGAAAATATTTGCAAAAACGGTGTAGATGCAATGGAAGGTAAAGGAAAATTACAGGTTCAAATTGCAAAGGAAAACAGCTGGATTCACATTGATATTTTAGATACGGGGAAGGGAATGTCTAAAAAACAATATGCGCGAATTTTCAAACCAGGCTACACTACCAAAACACGCGGATGGGGCTTAGGATTAACATTAGCTCACCGAATCATCAGAAACTATCACCAAGGAAAATTAGTTGTCTTACATTCCGAAGTTGGCGTTGGAACGTGTTTTCGAATTTCATTACCTGCTACGCTATCTAAAAGCGATAACCAAATTTTAACCCAACATTAAAATGTAATTTAACATCAAATGTTCGGGATTTTATAAATTCCCATTCATTGGTATCATAGTTCATTTGCGGCACCATACTTTGGTTGGTTAATCCTGCTAAACCAACCCCACTATAAAAATCAATGAAAACATGATCATCAAAGCAATAGATATAACCGATTCCAAGTCGATAAATATTTCTTTGGTCGTATTCATTAAAAACTAATGTTTCATTGCCAATTGTTGAAACGGTTTTATATTGTGTTCTGTACCTTCTAACTTTATAATCCATGCTTAAATACAATGCCTCACCCTGTATAAATGGATAATACTTAAGGCCAGCATTCATACTCATTCCAAGCAATATTCTGCGGCTTTCAGGCTGAACAGTTTCTTGAACAAATTCGCGGAGGTAATTTCTCAAAACTACTCCAGAACCAAATTCTACGCTCACTTTTTTAGATAAAACACGCTCGTAATAACCCGATAAGTCTCCCATAAAAATTTCTTGAACGCCTATTTTAGCCTGATTTTTATAAACATGAAATAGGGGTGCTTGTTTTTGACCGTAGCCGAAAGAAGGCAACAAATAAAAAAACAGAATAGAGAAGAATACTACTTTTTTCATAAGAGATTAACTCGTCATACGGCTAAACTCAAAAGATGTTTCTCTTTTCTGTACCTATTCCTCTCGATATCATTTTCCACTCCGATGATTCCAACTCAATTTCAAGCAATTGACCTGTTTTTAAGGAATAGAATTCATCTGTTAAGTACGATGCTAAATCGCTCAATCCGGGGTTGTGACCAATCAACAACACATGCGAAAACACATTAGGAATGCCTTGAATAAAGTGAAATAACTCATCAGAAGAAGCCCCATATAATTCAGAATGAAATGAACAGGTTCCTACATTGAGATTTAATAGTTTCCATGTTTCCTTTGTTCGAGATGCAGAGCTGCAAAAAACAGCATCAACAGTAAGTGTCTTTCGATAAATAGGTGCTACATTAAGAATACTATTTTGCCCTGTTGAGGATAGTTTTCGATCAAAATCCTTACCTGATGCAGAAAACAATTCTGCTTCAGCATGCCTGAGTAAATACAATTTTTTAAGGGCGGAAATTGAGGTCATTACTTACACGTTGGCCGTTTTTAAATAGTATTTCCTTAGTTAATTTCCCTTTTTCGTTATATAAGCGCATGGGGCCATCTAAACGGCCATTTTTATAAACCGAGGATTGAATTCTCTTTCCTCGTCGGTCAAACTGCTGTGTTAACCCATTCAATTTGCCATTTTTATATTCATTCTGAACTGCAATTAATCTTCCTCCAGGATGATAGGCAA
>CAMBBW010000134.1 GCA_945863425.1 Lishizhenia tianjinensis | reverse complement strand
GGGACGCATATTTTATTTGACTGGAATCCAACTGCGGAACCAGGAAATTCATTATATGCATTTTCTCTGAAAGACAAAAAAATTGAAAAGGTAAGTGCTAAAAACATTCAGATTCAAATACCATTTGACGCCAAACAACGTTTTTTTGTAACCGTTTATCATGCTCAGGATGGAACATTGTATGCATATAATACCAAAACTAAAGCACTACAAATAATTGTTCAAACAGAGGAATTTATCTCCGGAATTCAGCGATTGACTGACCCAAACCTAGTTTCATTTCGGATGGGAAATAATTTATTCTTGTATAATGCAGCAAATGGCTCCATTCGACAAACAACCAATATTCACTCGGGAAAAGAAAAAACTAAATCGACAGATACTTCCTATTTGTTCAACCAACAAGCCGAGCTTTTTCAGCATGTTAAAGATCAAAAAACACGAAAAGACTGGCGTGAAAAGAAAAATATACTCTATTTTGAATTTCCTAAAAAATGGCATTTTGGAGAAGGTCAACTTGTTGATATCCAAATGAATCCAAGCAATCAATACATGGCCATTCGAACATCAATTGAGCCAGAATCGAAAGGAACACAAGTGGAAGATTATGTAACGGCAAGTGGTTATTCTAAATCAATTCAAGCGAGAGCAAAGGTTTCAAATGAAGAGCCCACGATGAAATTAGCAATCATGAATAGGGAAAAAGATACTGTTCAATGGGTAAATTTTGAAACATTTCCAACGATCAAAAAAGAAGGTAAAACGCGAGACATTTTCATTCATTCGTTGCGTTTTTCTGAAAGTTCGGTTCAAGCTTTGGTTGATGTGCGCAGTGCAGACAATAAAGACCGTTGGATTGGGGTAATAAATTTAACTACACTTTCACTAAAATTGATTGATCATCAACAAGATACTGCTTGGATTGGTGGTCCTGGAATTTCATCTTGGAACATGGAAGAAGGGGTTTTGGATTGGCTAGAAGACGGAAAATCATGTTATTTTCAATCGGAAGAAACTGGTTTTTCTCATCTATATGTTGCAGATATTGTAACATCCAAAAAAGAAGCGTTGACCACTGGAAAATTTGAAATTCATGGGGTTCAATTAGCCAAAGATCGCAGCCATTTTTTTATCACCGCAAATAAAACACATCCGGGGAATCGTGATTACTACAAGTTCGATATTGCAACGAAGTCTTGGACACCCGTTTTAACGAATTATGGTTATCACGATGTGGCACTTTCGCCCGACGAAAAACAACTGGCTATTCGTTATTCCTCAGCTGAAAAACCATGGGAACTTTATCTTGCTCCAACAATAATCAGTAACCCAATTTTATCACAACTGACTTATTCTACCACAGAAAAATTCAAGAAATACACCTGGAAAGTTCCTGAAATAATTGAAATTAAGGGTTCAGATGATAAGAATTTCTTTGCTCGATATTATGCGCCGCGAAAAGAAGTGAAAAATGGTGCCGCCGTTATGTTTGTGCATGGCGCTGGATATTTGCAAAATGCACATTACTATTGGAGCAATTACTTTCGCGAATACATGTTTCATAACTTATTGGTTGATTTAGGATATACCGTGATCGACGTAGATTATCGTGCAAGTGAAGGATATGGTCGCGATTATAGAACTGCAATCTATCGTCACATGGGGGGACGTGATTTGGAGGATTTTATCGATGCAAAAAAATGGTTGGTGGAACAAAAACAAATCGATTCGGACCGCATTGGAATTTATGGAGGATCATATGGTGGATTTATAACGTTAATGGGCTTGTTAACCAAGCCGGGTGAATTTGCGTGTGGTGCAGCCTTGCGTTCAGTGACGGATTGGGCACATTACAACCATGAATACACCAGTAATATCCTGAATTATCCAGAAACAGATCCACAGGCCTATCGCCAAAGTTCACCCATTTATTTTGCCGAAAACTTACAAGATCCTTTGCTCATACTTCATGGAATGGTAGATGACAACGTTCAATTTCAGGATGTTGTTCGTTTGAGTCAACGATTTATTGAACTGGGAAAAAAAAACTGGGATTTGGCCGTTTTTCCAGTAGAAAACCATGGATTTAAAGAGTCCTATTCGTGGTACGATGAATACCGCCGAATTTTTGAATTATTTGAAAAACACTTAACAAAATGATTGTCCGAGAATTGAAGGGGATTGAAGAAATGGTAGAACAAATTACCGTTCTGAACGAATTATATCCAGAGTTAAACCAAGAAGAATATGCAGCTGATTTAGCTGAAATGCTTCCACACAACTACGGTCAAGTGGCCGTTTTTGAAGGGAATGAATGTTTGGGGATTTCCGGATTTTGGATTGGAAGAAAATTGTGGTGCGGAAAATACCTAGAATTGGACAATATTGTTGTTTGTTCAAAACATCGATCTAAAGGAGTTGGAAAATTAATTTTCGATTATTTACGCAACAAAGCACTAGAAAATGGGTGCACAATGATGGCGTTGGATTCATATACAACCAATTACAAAGCACATAAAATGTTTTTTAATGAAGGTTTTGCCCCACGCGGATTTCATTTCATTAATATCTTAGACGAGAAAGGGGTGCGCGGATAAAAATTTATTGGGTGATGTAATAACCTTTATAAAATTGACTACATTTGTCATGTAAATTTATGTCATTATGAAATCTGTAATCCATCAAAGACGAATCGAAAAAAAGATAAAAATCAGTGAGCTCGCATCAAAACTTGGAATTGATTCAAGTTTGATGAGCAGAATATTGGCGAATAAACGAAAGCCAACAAAAGCACAACTTCACCAACTTGCCGATATCTTGGAACTAGATTTTAATGTGCTTCTTAAAGAATATTTAGCGGACGAGATACTGGATTTGCTCAAAGATTATCCCCAAATGGCGCATGAAGTATTGAGCGTTGCGGAGGAGCGTGTTGCCTATCTGAGTGGTGCAGATAAATTCAAATTGATAGATCTTTCTGCGCAGACCAAAGCCCAATTGCAAAAAATGGATTCACTTCAAGCCAAATGGAAAAAATCAAAACCGTTGAATGCAACTCAATTGACCAAAATGGAAGAGTACTTTCAAACCTTATACACTTTTGAGAGTAACCGCATTGAGGGAAATACATTGACTTTGCAGGAAACCCATTTGGTGATAAACGAAGGAATTACCATCGGTGGAAAAAGCATGCACGAGCATTTGGAGGCCATTAATCACAAAGAGGCCATTGCTTTACTAATGGATTTGGTGAGTAATAAAACCCCATTCACTGCCTTTAGACTAAAGCAACTGCATCAATTAATTTTGAAAGGCATTGACACAAAAAATGCAGGGGTTTATCGCCGGTTGCCGGTCCGAATTTCGGGGAGTGCACACATACCGCCGGAGCCTTATTTAGTGGATAAATTAATGGAAGATTATTTTTTGTTTTACGAATCACAAAAATCAATAGTACATCCCGCATTGTTAGCTGCTGAAATGCACGAACGTTTGGTCAGCATACACCCCTTTGTTGATGGAAATGGGCGAACCGCGCGCTTGGTGATGAATCTGATTCTGTTACAAAATGGGTATACAATAGCCAACTTGAAAGGAAATTTAGCAGATCGAATGCGCTATTATCAAGCCTTAGAAAAAGTACAGATCAATCATGAGAACGAAGATTTTTATCAGTTGATCTTGGAACATGCAGAAATATCTTTAACCGAACATTTGCATTTGGTGGGAGGGGGTGAGGTTTAATTAATGGGGAAAGAATGTAAGTTAAAAATGCAGTTCCCAATAATTAACAAATGGTTTAAGAGGGTCAAATTAACTTATTAAAAGTAGAGTTTTACTTATTTGAAACAGATGTTGAGGTAGGTAAACAGTTTGGTGAAATAAAAACTTAATAATAAATTTCATCGAGTTTTAACCCCCCATAAACCCAATCGAATGATAATTTATAGCGTTTTGATTATTATTTAATTATATTAATTTAATATTGTTGTTGTAAATTTGAAAAAATTACTCAAAGATTTGAAACTATGTTCTCTCGTTTTTTTATTTCCACAAGTCTTTTATTCTCTTTTGCCATAAGCTTTGGACAAACAGTTACTTTTAATTATACAGGCGGACAACAACAATGGACGGTTCCTGCCGGAGTAAATAGTGTTACATTTACTGTTGCCGGAGCAAAAGGCGGTGGCAGCAATGGCGGTAATGGAGCAATAATTACAAAAAATTGTTATTCGGTAACTCCTGGTCAAGTATTGTATATTTATGTCGGGGGAATGGGAACGCAAGGTTCTTTTTCTGGTGGTTGGAATGGTGGAGGTACTGGGCATAACTCAACTGGTTCTGCCACTTATAGATCTTGGGGAGGCGGTGGAGCTAGTGATATCCGTATTGGAGGAACAGCATTGGCAAATCGAGTAATAGTTGGTGGAGGTGGTGGCGGAAGAAGCGGTGGATCAAGTCCTGTTTGTGGCGGTGCTGCCAATTGCAATAATGGTGCTGCGGGATGTAATACATTTGGTGCGGGAGGAGGAGGAGGTACTCAATTTGCCGGTGGAAATGGAGGCGCTCCTTGGGCGGGTACACCTCCCGGTGGTCAAGCGGGAACTATAGGACAAGGAGGTCAGGGAGGTTATTGGCAAACTGCCTCAGGTGGTGGCGGTGGTGGCGGCTTATACGGCGGTGGCGGTGGCGGAAATGATGGATGTTGTACGGGTGGAAACGGAGGTGGAGGTGGTGGCGCTGGTTCTTCGTTGGTTCCTGCCGGTGGGACATGTGTTGCGGGAGGAAATACCAACAATGGGTATGTTACTATTACCGTTTCAACAATAGCAGGTGTAACAGCTTCAAATACTGGCCCTTACTGTCCAGGACAAACTATCCAGTTAAATTCAGCTGGTGGTGGCACTTACAGTTGGACTGGACCGAATGGATTTACGTCCACTCTTCAAAATCCTACTATTCCCAATTTAACTGCAGCCAGTATTGGTACTTATACTGTTGTAGTAAACAGTGCAGGGTGTTCCGCTTCTGCAACAACAACAATTGTCTTAAATACTGGATCAACCGTTACCTTGACCCCTACAGCTCCAGCATGCGCTTCAGCAACCAATGGTTCGATTAATGTCGTTTCCACTGGTTCTACGCCTGGTTATAATGTTTCTTGGACTGGGCCTTCAACTGGAAATCCTGCAGGTACCGAGATTGCTTCTTCGGGTGGTTCCTATGTAATTCCTTCATTAGGAGTTGGTACTTACACAGTGACCGTTGGTTCCTCCAATGGATGTAATACGATTACCACCACCACAATTACAGCTAATGCGGGTGTAACTGGTAGTGCAACTTTTGTTCCTCCTCTTTGCGCAGGTTCATCTAACGGAAACGCTACTATTTCTGCCTCAAATGGAGTGGCACCATATCAAATAAGCTGGACAGGAACAAGTACAGGAAATCCTGCTGGCGATGAAATTTCAAGCGCTACTGGAACTTATCTTATTTCGAATTTATTAGCAGGAAATTATTCCATTACAATAACGGATGCGGTAGGTTGTTTTTATACTTTTCCGTTGACAATTTCACAACCGGCGATTTTAACTGCATCAGCGTTAAATACTTCCACTTTGTGCAACGGTAGTTCTAACGGAACTGTAACCGGAACAGCAACCGGAGGGACTTCTCCGTACGACATGAGTTGGACAGGACCAAACACCGGTAATCCGGCAGGTACAGAAATTAATGCCAGTGGAGGTTCATACACGGTAAATGGTGCGCCTTCAGGAGCCTATACCTTGACAATGACCGATGCCAATGGTTGTACAACAACAACAACAACAAACTTAGCTCAGCCTTTGCCTTTGAGTGCTTCGGCAACAAATACTCCTGCATTGTGTAACGGAAGTGCAGACGGAACAATAACGGTTACAGCAACTGATGGCACTGCTGGATATAATGTTTCTTGGACTGGCCCAGTAAATGGTGCTCCAGCTGGTACAGAAATAGCTACGAGCGGAGGAAATTATACGATTACAGGTGTGTCTAATGGTTCATATACAATTACAATCACCGATATAAATGGATGTACGACAACAACTACAAGCGCTATAACGCAACCTGTTTCCTTAACCGCCAGCGCGACAAATACAGCTGCTCTATGTAACGGAAGTGCTGATGGTACAATAACGGTGACTTCCACAAATGGAACTCCGGCATACAACGTGAGTTGGGCGGGACCAGTAAATGGTAATCCAGCAGGCACAGAAATAGGAACAAGTGGGGGTAATTACACAATTACGGGAGCTTCAGCCGGAACTTACACGGTAACTGTGACAGATTTGAATGGCTGTACTGCCACGGCCACATCAACAATTACTGAACCTGTATTATTAACCGCGACAGCGACCAATACCTCAGTTTTGTGTAATGG
>CAMBBW010000133.1 GCA_945863425.1 Lishizhenia tianjinensis | reverse complement strand
GGGTAATTAAAAATAGATGAATATTTGGCTTTCCCCGAATGCAGATCATCAATTGTCTGCTCTCTATCTGCCCCTAAAGTTTCAACAGCACTATATAAATACAAACCATGACCTGCCTCATCTTGAACTTTCGCCAACAAAACTGCTTTTCGTCTTAAATTCGGTGCGCGAGTTATCCAATTTCCTTCCGGCAACATCCCAACTACCTCGGAGTGTGCATGCTGAGAAATTTGACGGATCAAGGTTCTTCGGTATTCTTCTGGCATCCAATCATTTGGCTCAATGCGGATTTCTGCGTCCACTTTCTCTTGAAAACGTGTTTCTAATTCCACTAAACTAATTTCTTTCATATCATTTTTTAGTTATAACAAAGCTACTGAATACTAAACAAAGAAATACTGATTTTGATCAGGTAAATAAATAATTTTTAGCTGAAAATAGCGTAGACCAAGCAATTTATTTTCATTTCGCAGACTAAAACATAGAAAAAAGTACAAGTTTTTATGTGTTTCTTTGTAAGAATTAAATTTGACACCTTGCATTTCATTAACCTTTTAATACTTGTTTGCAAAAATGACTAAAAAAGAAAAAGCGATTTATATCACAACTGAATTGGAAAAACTGTATCCTGAAACACCCATTCCACTCGATCATTCGGATGCTTACACCTTACTAATCGCTGTTTTACTTTCTGCGCAATGTACTGATGCTCGGGTAAATAAAATTACTCCTGCATTGTTTGCAAAGGCTTCTAATCCACAACAAATGATTCAATTGACCGTGGAAGAAATTCGAGAAATCATTAAACCTTGTGGATTATCCCCGAAGAAATCGAAAGCTATTTTTGATCTTTCTCACTTAATATTAAACAATCACCAAGGCGAAGTTCCACAAACATTTGAAGAATTGGAAGCACTTCCCGGTGTTGGACATAAAACAGCATCCGTTGTTATGTCTCAAGCATTTGGGGTACCTGCATTTCCAGTTGATACCCATATTCACCGTTTGATTACTCGCTGGGGATTGACTTCAGGCAAAAATGTTGAGGAAACAGAAAGAGATGCTAAAAAACTGTTTCCCAAAGAATTATGGAATAAACTGCATTTACAAATCATTTTTTACGGTCGAGAATATTCTCCAGCCCGAAGTCCAAAATTCGAAATGGATTACATTACGAGAACAATCGGAACCAAAAAAGCACTTTTAGAATTGCGTTGACATTAAAAATAACTGCTAATTTTTATAACTTTTTTACCGCACATTCCCAAATTCAGTTTCAATAATTAAACTAACTTTGTTGCTTAATTCTATTCAATATGAACTTCAGTAGTTTAACAGCTATTTCTCCAATAGATGGAAGATACCAATCTAAAACAGAAGCACTTCAACCTTATTTTTCGGAATTTGGTTTAATTAAATACCGTGTTCAAATAGAAGTGGAGTATTTGATTGCATTGGCAGAATGGAAGTTAAAACCGTTGGCAAATTTCCCGCTTGATAAAACAGGGGAATTACGAAATATTTATATGAGTTTTTCTGAAAGTGATGCTTTATGGATTAAGGAGAAAGAAAAAATCACCAATCATGATGTAAAGGCCGTTGAATATTTTTTAAAGGAAAAATTAATTGGACTCGGTTTAACTCAATTTCTTGAATTTGTTCATTTTGGATTAACATCGCAAGATATTAACAACACTGCAATTCCGTTGTCATTAAAAGACGGAATTCGAGAAGTGTACATTCCAGAATTGATAACCTTAATCAACAAATTGAAAGAATGTCAACAAGAATGGAAGAATGTTTCTATGTTGGCACGAACGCATGGTCAACCCGCTTCCCCTACCCGACTTGGTAAGGAAATTCAAGTTTTTTCTGAACGATTGGAAAAACAACTTGCTATGCTTAACACCATTCCTTTTTCAGCAAAATTTGGTGGCGCAACTGGAAATTTCAATGCACATCATGTTGCTTTTCCAACTGAAAATTGGGTTGATTTTGCCAATCATTTTGTGAATTCCAAACTTGGATTGGACAGAAGTCAAACTACCACGCAGATTGAGCATTACGATAATTTAGCGGCACTTTTTGATGGATTGAAACGAATTAATACAATTATTCTCGATTTGAACCGCGATATGTGGACCTACATTTCGATGGATTATTTCAAACAAAAAATCAAGGAGGGTGAAATTGGTTCTTCTGCTATGCCGCATAAAGTTAATCCAATTGATTTTGAAAACTCCGAAGGAAATATTGGAATTGCTAATGCGCTTTTTGAGCATTTGGCAGCAAAACTCCCTGTATCAAGATTACAACGCGATTTAACCGATTCAACCGTTTTGCGTGTTGTTGGTGTTCCAATTGCTCATACACTCATCGCTTTTTCATCCACACTAAAAGGATTGAACAAGTTGTTATTGAATGAATCCGCTTTTGAAAAGGATTTAAGAAATAATTGGGCCGTAGTTGCAGAAGCAATTCAATCCGTTTTACGCAGAGAAGGATTTGAAAAACCCTATGAACTATTGAAGGATTTAACGCGGACGAATGAGGGTATAACTCAAAATAGTGTTCACCTTTTTATAGATACATTAAAGGTTTCGGATTTAATAAAAGAAGAATTAAAAGCGATAACACCACATAATTACACGGGAATTCAATTGGTAAAATAAAGATCTATGAAAAAACTAATTCTTTTAGTGATATTGTTTTTTTCAACGGTTGAAATAAATGCTCAATCGAATATCCAATGGGGTCCTCTTGAAAGAGGAAATGGTAATTTACTTTCTATCATGACCAAAGCAACCGGAAATTTTTATTCATTAAGATGGCTAGGCGGAAGAGTTTTTGGATCATACTACATTGTTGAACACGAAAATTTAACTAAGCTAGAAACTGCTAAAATCAAGCAATCTGTTGATAATGGAATGGCAACCATGGAATATGGGGCAACCATAAATCAGTCGCCAGTAATTTTTCTATCTGATAAGAATGGTAAAAAAAATTGCATGTATTACCAGAAATTAGGACCGAATTTAAAACCATTTGGTCCTGGAGAAGAATTGGTATGCTATGAAAATGATAAATTGGGAGCACAACCAGAATTCCAGATCGTTCAGTCAATCAATAAAAAGTTTGTCGCTATTTCCTATGAAATTCAAGGTAATAAATTAAATCAAGACACGTATGGCTTCGTTATTTTAGATTCCAATCTTATTGAAGTGAATAAAGGAATATACACCCTCCCTTTCAATGGGAATATGGCAACCATAAACGAGCATCATCTTTCCAATAATGGTGAGTTTTACATGAGCGTGACAGAACATCTTTCACCAAATGATCGCATGTTTACCAGAAATTCAAAAAACTACAAGGCGATGCATGTGTATCAAATAAAATCAGATTCTTTGAGGTCATTTCAATTGGATTTTAGTGGAAAACGTGTAGAAGCCATAGCAATGAAAAGTAATGACAGCTTATTCACCTTAACTGGATTATACGGAGAAAAAGATGTTCAAGGTTCTTCCGGGGTATTTTATTTAACATTGAACGCAGAAAATGGATCCATCAATAGACAGGGTTTTGTTCCTTTCAGTAATGAACTAACCAGAATTCAATGGAGTGATAACAATCGTGTTTATGGTCGAAATAACATGATGAATCAAAATTGGCAATCTTCAAGTCAAATTTATGATTATCAGTTGAGGAACATGGATTTATTGCCAGATGGAAGCATCGTTGGCTCCGTTGAACAATACTACGTTTATTCCCGTACCAATTTTGATTCTAGAACGGGTATATCAAACTCAGTAAATTATTACTATTACGATGATATTTTAGCCTTTAAAATTGGCTCTAGTAACAGTTTTGACTGGTGTAAAACCATAGAAAAAAGTCAAGCCTCCTTAAATGATAATGGTCCTTTCAGTTCATATGCGCATTATTTTAATGACGGTAAATTTTGCCTAGTTTTTAACGACAACAACCGAAATTATTCCGATAATGGTGATTTTAAAACAACAGATGGTATTCGAACGACCAATTTCTCCAGAAACCGTACGACAATTGCTTCCGTGGAAATCGACCTAAAAACGGGAGATCTTTTGCGTAAATCAATGTTCAACCAAAAAGAGATCAATTCCATCATTGTTCCCAAATTATTTTCGGTGGATCAATTCAACAAACAACTTATTTTATACGCTGTTTCTGGCGGTAGAGAGCGGTTTGGAATTTTAAATCTCAAATAAAATTGACCACTAAAGAAACTTTTATTTTAGAGTTAGCGCATTCAATGCAACAATTTGGGATTCCCTCCCATCGATTAGAAAACTCCTTAAATGATGTCTGCAAATCAATCGGACTCCAAGCAACTATTATTCCCAATCCCGAATATGTTTCAATTACATTTTTCTCGAGTGAAAACCCCTATACGATAAATAAGAAAAGTGGTCGAATTGATATTAATTTTCATCGAATTGTAGCATTGAGTGAATTAGTAGAAAGTGTTATTCAGAAAGAAATACCGATTGATCAAGCTTTAATGGATTTAGCGGGCATTCACGGAAAACCTATGCTTTATTCAAAATTGGTAAATATTTTTTCAATTTCCCTTTCCTCCTTATCCGCTGCCTGTGTTTTTGGAGGAGGATATAATGAAATGTTTGTTTCCGGTGTAATTGGTTTATTCGTTGGCGTAATCAATGTATGGGTTCCTCATTTCTCCAAAATTTCATTATTGCTTTCAGCCGCTTTTGCCATTGTATTCTCGCAGTTTTCAGTTTCTTTTTTAGGCACCTATTCCATTGAAATTGCATCTATTACTGGTCTTATTTTACTAATACCGGGATTTACCCTTTCTTTGGCTATTTCGGAGTTAGCCCACAGTCATGCGCAATCTGGTACGATTCGGTTGGCTCAATCCATTATTTCTTTTGTTATGATGGCTGTTGGAATTGGTTTGGGGTATCAATTGATCTCTTATATTCCCTTTGAACATTGGTCAGTTTTTCACGTGAATCATCCGAAGTGGCTTGTTTTCATTGCTCTTTTGTTAATTCCCGCTGGTTTTTTGGTTTTATTTAATGCGCTTCCAAAACACTATCCATGGATTTTACTAGCTTGTCTTATCTCGTATTTTAGTTTAAACTTATTTGATTTTCTTTCGGTGGATGGATTAACCGTTTTCTTTTCTGCTTTAACGTTGGGCTTAATGAGTAATGCGATTGCTCGTTGGAAAAAACTTCCCGTTTCTCTCATGCTCGTTCCAGGTATTATTTTGTTGGTTCCTGGTTCAATTGGATTTAAAAGCTTAGCTTATTTAGTAAATAATCAAACATTAACAGGCATTGACACTGCATTTTCCACCATCATTGCTGCTGTTGCCTTGGCCTCTGGATTATTATTTTCTAATATTTTATTGGATTCAAAACAAGGGTTCTAATCCCGAAATCGAACATCTTCCATGAAATGCATTTTATTCATTTCACCCACTTCTATCTTATAAAAACCAAACTCCTCCGTAATTATTCCTTTCAACTGATAAACCCCTCGTCCGCGAAAAGGAAATTTCCTTACGGATTCAGGAAAGTGAACCGTATCAATTGTTCCTCCTTGTACATCAATGAAGGTTCCAAAAAACATTACCTCTCCTTTACTTGTGTGCGATTTTTTCACTGCGGATAAATAACCAAATGTTTCAATTCTCTGGCCTAAAAACACCGGGAATTCCTGTGCTAAAATATGTTTATCAATAGAAGACGACACTAAATCAAAGGGATTACGCAACGGAAAACCCAATAATTCCATTTCTTCAAAAGCTGTTTCTAACTCATCTTCAGCTAATAAAGGCAAGGTAAACTGAACAGGTTTTTCTTCAAATAAAGTAAGAGCAACGCTACGTTTGGGTGCTTTTTGATAATACTGATAGGTTCGCCAAAGCATATTTTTTTTATTCTCAGGAAATGAACGAAATGCATCAATACGGATCAATAAAACAAGTTGTTCCAACGGAATACTGACACGTTTCATCAAATCATCAAAATCCAGAAAAGATCCATTTTTTGAACGTTCCTCTAGGATGGAAAGAATCGTCTTTGCTTCAATACCATTGATCAACATGCACCCCAAAATCAACCGATTACCTTTCAAAACACATTCAAAACCACCTTCATTCATACACGGAGGTTCTATTATCGCTCCCCATTTTCGTGCTTCGTGTACATATACTTCTGTACGATAATAACCACCAAAATTATTAATCGTAGCTGTGAGGTATTCCAAAGGATAATACGCTTTCAAATAGAGACTTTGATAACTTTCTACTGCATACGAGGCGGAATGACCTTTGGAAAAAGCATATCCAGCAAAACTCTCAATTTGTCTCCAAACAGTTGATGTTAAATCCGGAGAATGACCTTTTGCTAAACATTTTGTAAAAAATGAATCTCTTACCTGCTGAAACTCTTCCCGAGATCGGAATTTACCCGACATCCCTCTTCGCAATACATCAGCATCAGCCAAGGTCAAACCAGCAAAATGATGCGCCACTTT
>CAMBBW010000132.1 GCA_945863425.1 Lishizhenia tianjinensis | reverse complement strand
CAATTGAAAGAGATTGTCCAAAATTCGCCATTTGAAAAAGCTCCTGTAGGACTAGCATTGTTCCATACAAGTGCACCAGCCGGACCTATTTTTTGAATTTGAGCCGTTGAACCCGCTGTTACATATGAATTACCACTATTGTCAACGGCAAATGTACCTAACCAAACATTAGAGGTGTCATAAGGTGTGTTATACGTCCATTGCAATGTTCCCGCTGCATTGTATTTCAAAATTTGCATGGGCATAACACCTCCTAATGCATAGGCGTTTCCAGATCCATCGCGCTCGCATTCCCAAACACAATCCCAATTGGTAGCAAATGTAGGAGTTTGTGTCCATGGATCAATTATTACTTTTTTACTGGACGAATACTCTGAAAGCTGAAACTGAATGGTGAATGGATCCAATTGAACAAAAGAGGAAGTAATTTCTTTTTTTACCGATTCATTTTTGGAAGAGGCGTAAAAAGTAAAGGGTTCGTGATCGATAATATCCCCGAAAATGGTCGGAATCAACACTTTTCCATTTTCAAGTTTAACAGCCTTGTCATAAACCATTTTTACATCAGTGGGATTGGCACCCGGATTTAAAATTATGGCATATTTCACTCCTGATTCAGGATGAACGGTATATTCTATATCAATATTTGGGTAGATATTTTTATAAATGATTTTCTCGTATCCGGCAATATTGGATTCATTGGTATATTTTCCGTCTTTTCCTTTAAATGTGTAGCTATGGTAATCCGTTGTTTTATTCTCACTGATAATTTTACACGGTAAAGCATTAGACCAAAGTAGGGTGACATTTTCAGACTTAAACAAGAATTTACCTACCAGTTTTTCTTGTTTTTTATAGTCTGAAATGGTTATAGCATTTAGTTTACTTGCTAATTCCTCGCGTTTTTCTTTAGGAACTAAAGATGATTCGAGTAGTGAATATTTTACTCCTTTTTCACTGAATAAAATTCGAGTATTGCCAAAATCAACAGCATATTTTACTTTTCCAAATTCATTCGAATTGTATTCATCGAATTGTCCTTTATTTTCTATAAAGACCTTCCTTTTTTTGAATTCTGCTTTCCAGTTTTCTTGAGCTACTATTGAACTTAACAGAAATAATACGGAAATGAATAAGAATATTTTTTTCATGAAATCACAAGTTTGTCTAATTTACCAATAAAGGATAAATATAACAAAAAGCAATAACTACTTAAAAAATTAGCGAATTAAATGGAAAAAGGTATGGCCTTTTGTTTCAGATCCATCTAACCCAATTACTGTGTATTTGATGAAATAAACTCCAGCTGACGCCTCTGTGCCATCTTGTGTTCTCCCATCCCATTGATAGGTCAAATTATCGATTTTTACCATCACATTACCCCATCGATTAACAATAACAGCATCAATGGAAGCTGCATTTTTTGTCCAAACAAAATACCCTTCGTTATTCCCATCAGAATTGGGAGTAAATACATTCGGAACCTCCACTTCAACTGGTAGAACTGGAATAACCACAATTGAATCAGTCCAAGTATCGTCACAAAATCCGTTGCTGGCCGTTAGAACAACATAATACGTTCCAGCGGTTAAATACGTATTGTTTACCGTACTCAAATCCAAAGAGGTACCAGTGTTTCCATCACCAAAATCCCAAGAATAGGTGGTAGCATTTTGACTTTGATTGGTAAATAAAACTGGAAGTGGCGCTCCACCCGTATTAGGCGTTGAGGTTGCTGAAGCAATTGGAAGGGGTAAAATAACTGGGGTAACTTGATTGGTGTCTTGACAACCATTTGCATCTGTTACAATAACTTGATAGGTATTGGATGAAGATGGGATGACAGTTGCTGGATTTCCTGATAGTCCTACCCAATTGTATGTGTATGGTCCTGTTCCGCCTGTTGCACTTGCTAGTAAATCAAGTGGGTTTTTAGAACAAACGGTTGCTGTTGGGTCAACTAAAGCAATTAATTCACTCGGTTCAGTGATTGTAACATCAATGGAATCAATGCATCCATTCACATCCGCTCCAAAAATGGTGTAGGTTCCGGGAGATAAATTGGAAAACACGGAGAAATCTTGTGGCGTTCCGTTCTCAAGGTAGTATATGTAAGGACTTGGACCAACACTAGCCAATACAGATGCAATTCCATCCGTTGATCCAACGCAACTCACATTACTAACTGCACCAACAGTTAAATTAATAGCTGGATTGGCATAAACGATTGATGTAAGTGAGTCAATACATCCATTTTGATCTTCAACTAATACAGTGTAATTTCCTGCTCCAAGTAACGAAAAAATTCCACTGGATTGTATTGAAGTATTTTGAACAATTGAATAGGTATAATTGAGTATTCCTCCTGTTGCTGAAACTTCAATTAAACCATTGGATAAATTACACGTGGTAGAATCGGTATTCAATTCAGTTAATTGCAATTCAGTTGGTTCGGTTAATGTATCACTTATTGTAAATGTGCATCCTTGCGCATCCGAAACAGTTATTTGATAAATTCCAGCTGTCAAATTTTGAAATTGTCCATTTGATTGAACTGGAAGCGTATTTAATTCATAAGAATAGGGTGGATTTCCATTTGCAGCAGCAACTAATATTTCTCCATTATTTCCCCCAAAACAACTCACATTGCTATCTGCGATAATGGATGCCGTTAATGTTGATAAATCTGTAATTTGAGTAGGAAGACTAACCAAACAGCCTCCTTGATCTTGCACGTAGAACGTATAAGTTCCTGCTGACAAATTGTTGAAGGTAGTGGAAGATCCAAACGTTACATTATCATTCGAATAAGATAATGTTCCACTTCCACCTGTTGCGGTTATTGTTGCGCTGCCATTTGCTTGCAGGCAAGTTGATTGAGTAGTTGAGGTAGTTGCGTTAATAGACCCAGGAGCCGGGGTAATCGTTACATCATCAGTTAATGTTATTGGGGTTGTTGAACCACATGGGGTGTAAGTAAATACAGCTGTATAAGTTGTTGGTGTACTTGGACAAACAGTGATTGCCGGAGTAGTTCCTAAGGAAGTAGTTCCTTGAAACCATTCAAACGTGTACAATGGATTTCCAGCGGGTTTAAATCTCCATCCTTCCGGTGTTGTAACTGTCCAGTCGGGTGCTGAATTTCTTCCAGGTGCTGTAATTCCAGCTGTTCCAGCGGGGTTTTGTAATCCAATAATTGCATTTCCACCGTTCCAACCAGTGCACAAAGGTTTTGATTCAACATACACATCAATGTAATTAGTTGTTTCATTTAGAACCATCATGTGACGACTTGAAATGGAAGTACAGCTAAATTGACAGATAACATCATAAGATACAACCAACTGACGACATGGAGCCGTTCCTACCACATAATATTTAATGTTACCACAAACCGATGGGTCAATGTCATGATAAATACCAAAAACATTTCCAGCAGCTGTCAAATTTGTTGATGGACAACTAGCAGTGAACGACCACGGACAATATCCTCCGGGACTGGTCGTCGTAAAGTTCAAGTTTCCATTTGAGCCAATTAACATTGAATTATACGTAACTCCATAAAAACAAAAGGGAAATGGGATATTTATGACACCACTCCAAACATCATCCGTGTTTACAGATACGGCTGTTCCTCCAGCTTGATTATAAGGGATTGGGGGCGCGTGGGGAATTGACTCAACGGTATATGAAGTTGTTTCTTTTAGTTCTAAAAACATCGCCGCTAAGTTAGAACATCCTTGTGCTGCCGAACAATCAGCCGTTTGATCTGGCCCTGCATTTACAAATGGACATGGTACACTTTGTCCGTATGCGTTTGGTAAAAAAAAGATTGTTGTGACAACTATAAAAGTATGGAATAATTTCATGAAATGAGTTTGATGTCTTTGACGATAAAATGCATTATTTAGTTGCATTTACAAGCATTTGACTCTTTTACCAATTGAATTTACAAGGCGAAAAAATATGAATTTCCTTTTTTAAAACCGGATGAAAAATCGTGAGTTCGGAAGCATGCAAGTGCAAACGGTTGTTGGGAAGTCCATAAAGATCATCGCCAACAATGGGACAATTCAACCCTAAATGATGTGCAGCATGTACTCTTAGTTGATGTGTTCTTCCTGTAATTGGTTTGAATTCAATTAACGTTCGTCCATTTTTTTGTTCTAAAACCTTATAAATCGTTCTTGATTTTTTCCCATATTCAAAACATACTTTTTGTTTGGGTCTATCAGTTATATCTCCGATAAGAGGTAGAATTACTTCCCCTTCAAGTTGGTTTAATTCTCCTTCAAGTAAAGCAATGTATTTTTTGTTGATAGAACGTTTAATGAATTGATTCTGAAGATGCTTGTGAACTTCTTTCGTTTTTGCCGCAACAAGGATTCCAGAAGTTGACATATCTAGTCGATGGAGTAGGAGTGGACCTGTTGCGTCAGGATAAAGTTCCTGTAGCCGTGTGAGAACAGAATCCGTTAATCGTTTACCCGGCACAGATAAGAATTCAGCAGGTTTGTCAACAACAACAATCCATTCATCTTCAAATAATATTGGGATTTCTTTGATTTCCGCTTGTTGATTTAATGGATTTTCTTCAACAACACTAGCGCTTAGCATATGATTTAAAATAGGCTCACATTTCCCTCTACAAGCGGAATAAAATTGTTTGTGAACCCGTATTTCTGAATCTGGCGACATTCCCCACCAAAATTCAGCCAGACAAATTGGTGTCAAATCATGTTTAAACGCATATTGAAAAAGTTTTGGCGCTGCACATTCCCCAGCTCCCGCAGGAGGTTTATCAAAAACAGTTTCTTGAAAAATAGCCAATAAACTCTTTTCTTCCTTTTTATGATTGATGAATGTGTAATGAGTAAATATTTTATTTTGTAATTCGTTCGATTTTTGTTTCCTAAGTAATTTTAAATCAGTTAGTTCTGTTTCTAAAGGTTCAAATTGGTTTTTTAATTCGGTGAGCTTTTCTTGAGATTGTATGGTTAATAATTTAAATTCAAGTTGTTGTGAAATACTTTCTTTTTTTAAATCTTCAATTAATCGTTCAAATTCGTCAGTAGTTAATGAAAGTGATTCTAATTTGCGTAACTCGGCTCTCTCTTTCTTTTTAGTTTTTAGGTACCTCCGAAACTCATCCAATAAATTTTGCCTTTCCTGGATAAAATCCTCGTATATTTTTTTTAAATTTTTGTAGGTACTATCATTTTCAATTTCCTCAATGCGCGCATTTAGTTTGTTAATGTTTAATTCTTCTTGTTTAAAAAAACCATCTTCCTTCAAAATATCGAAAACGGGAGGTACAAACCCGGGTTGATCATTTTTATCACCAAGTTTTCCGGAAAACGCTTTGAGGTATCCAAGCTCACCTTTTAGATTTTGAACAACTAATACACCAAACATTTTACCAATAGCTCCATTTCGTTGTGTGTTTTCAATTCCGAAATTGTGCGATAAATCATTTTGAATCAATGATTTTTGTAATTCTTTAGCAGCATAAACGGCTAATGCATTGGGTTGATAAAAGAATGGGAAATCAATTTTTTCTGGTAGGGGGAAATGGGCATCCAATGTCTGAAGGGGAATAAAACAAGTGGGATTTTCCATCAATTTGCAAAAGTAAGATTAAGTATTAGAAAGTTGCGTAAAACACAAGTTAATTTATTTCATTCGCTGAATTCAATTTTTTTGTATCCTAGAAATTAATCGATATTTGTACAAAAATAAATAGTATGAACGTCTTTAGAATGTTAATAGGTCTGAGTTTCCTTTTTGTGTTTATTACCTCTTGCTCCGTGCAGAAAAGATATCATCGAAAAGGATATACAGTGACTTGGAATAAGGATAGATCAGTTCACAAAAGTAAGAAGCAATCGACTGAAGCTAATAAGAAAAAAGATACGTTGAATAGGAATGTATTCAAATCATCGATTCAATTAACCAATCCAAAATCCAATTTAGAATTATCTAAAACTGAAAAATTAGAAAGAGTGAACAATTCATTACGAAGCGAAAAATTAATTGAAGTTGATTCGTTCAAACGCATTCACGCTACACAGAAAAGAATCATTGAAAAATTGAAATTTGGTCATATTCAAAATTACGCATCAAAAGAACATCATAGTTCAGCAGAAAAGCGAATATTAAACAACTTTAAACAGGAAAAAGTAGTAAAACCAACAAGTTTTGATGACGCTGGAAGGTCTCTTGGTATTGCAGGTATTTTTTTAGTGATTGGGTTAATTGTGGCATTAATTGGCGCTTTGCTCTCTGTACAAATTCTAGGTTTAATTTCAGTCATTTGTTTAGGGATTTCTGGTCTGTTCTTTATGCTCTTTATTTTTGAAGGGTTGTTGACCATTTTAACCTTTGGAATGCTTTAAGAAAAGCGCGTGTTAAATAGCTATTTTTTTGATGTGACATTTTGACAGTCTTTTTAATTTGTGTATTTTTGTTGGCTACAAAAAAAATATGGAACACAATCACAATAAAGTTATAGACGAAGGAAGACAAGGAGAAGCGTTAGAACTAGATAACGCCAACATATCGGGTAAAAAACTTTAT
>CAMBBW010000131.1 GCA_945863425.1 Lishizhenia tianjinensis | reverse complement strand
ATTTCCGGAGAATAGCATTGAATCCTTTCAGAAGTCGATTTCACTTGGGGTTGATGGAATTGAACTGGACGTTGTGGTAAACAAAAACAAGCAATTGGTGATCTCCCATGAACCGTATTTTCAAAGCACATTTTGTTTGGATTCATCGGGAAATCCTATCACCAATGAAAACCAATGGAACATCTATGAAATGTCTCAAGCTGAAATCGAACAATTTGATTGTGGCTCCAAGATTCATCCGCGATTTGAAGAACAGAAAAAGATCAAGGTACACAAACCCCTCCTACAAGAATTGTTTGAAATGGTAGATTTATCCAATACAAAAATTCTTTTTGAAATTAAATCGAGTCCAAAGGAATACGAAAAATCTCAACCTAACCCAGCTGAATTTATTGAAATCATCTTCCAAGAAATAGCGAACTTTCCATTCAAAGAAAATCTTGTTTTTATGTCATTTGACAGTGAAATTTTGGAAGAAATTCATAGAAAAAATCCGTCCTATCCCTGCGTTTATTTAACTTATTTGCCTTATAAATCTGCTTCGAGCTTTTTAAAACAATTGACATTTAAACCTTTTGCATTGGGAATGTATTATCCCACAATTGGCAAAAAAGATTCGAAATTTTTGCATAGCAAGGAGGTGAAACTCTTTGCTTGGACCGTTAATTCCCCAAAAATTCAAAAGAAATTGATTCGTAACAATGTGGATGGAATAATTACCGATTATCCTGATCGAATTAAAAAAGATTAGTTCATTCATGTATCTTTAGCAGCTAAAGACGTTGTAATTGATTTAAACTCTAAATTTTATGAAAATAGCACTTTTTATTTTTTGTTCCTTGGTTGGTCTTAAGCTTGTTGCCCAAACTGAAATTAACTTCGAGAAGAACACAACCATTCAAGCCTTGAAAGCCAAAGCAAAGAAGGAAAAGAAATTAATTTTTATTGATGCATATACAACGTGGTGTGGTCCGTGTAAATGGATTTCTGCCAATATATTCACCAATAAAGAAGTGGCCGATTATTACAACAAGAATTTTATCAACGCGAAATTTGATATGGAAGATCAAGGTGAAGGAACACGCATTGGTTCATCGTATCAGGTGATGTGTTACCCTAATTTATTGTTTATTGATGCCGATGGAAAATTAATTCATCGAACTGCTGGCGCTGAAAAAGATCCGCAATATTACATCGCGCTAGGTGAGACAGCTAAAGATCCAAAAAAATGTTTTGCAGGAGTGGAGGAGCGGTATAAAAAAGAACCGTTAAACACTATTTATTTTGCAGAATATTTATCACTTGTTTCCAATACCTGTCTAGATTTTCAGAAAGATCTGGATAATTTTCTATTTCGATTGACAGAAGATGATTATTACCGAGAAGATAATTGGAAATTGATTCAAGAACATTTAGCAGATTTCAATCATAAGGTTACTCAATACATTGCTAAAAACACCTCAAAATTTCAAGAAAAATACGGTGAAGAGGTGGATGCATTTTTGTTTAATTCGATTCGTCAAACCGCATTTGATTTACTGAATGAGCCTGATTTTCAGGAAGCTAAATACAATCGCTTATTGAGCTCAGCAAAAGCAACTTCTATTGAAGCGATAAAAACACTTACACCGATGTTAGAAATATACGGGTATGAACGCAAAGGAGATTGGGAGCAATTATTTACATTTCTCATGGCAAATGGTGATTCCATTTTGGATGCAGAAAATAAAAACCGATACAGTTATTTGATCACTGAAAATTCTTCCAATGAGGTGTATCTCAAAAAAGCGGAGCAATGGATGAGAGATGTAATTAGTGCTGAAGGAGGAGAAAGTTGGAATAATTTGGATACCTATGCACATATCGTATTCAAATTGAATCGAAAAAAAGAAGCATTGGAATTTGCTGAAAAATCCCTAAATACGGGAGAAGAACTAACTGAGGAGCAAATTAATTCAACGAAGTTATTCATTGAAGAATTAAAAAAGAATTAGTCGTTACAATTTCAATTCTCCTTACTAAATTTCCGATTTTTAATCCTCATTACTCTTTATCAATAACTCGAGGATTTCAATTGCGGCAGAAGATATTTTAGTTCCTGGACCATAAATCCCGAAAACGCCTGCTTGGTACAAGAAATCATAATCTTGTTGCGGAATTACTCCACCGGCAACCACCATAATATCTTCGCGATTGAGTTTTTTTAGTTCTTCAATCACTGCCGGAACCAGTGTTTTATGTCCTGCAGCCAAGGAAGATACACCTAAAATGTGTACATCGTTTTCAACTGCTTGTCGCGCTGCTTCTGCTGGTGTTTGAAACAATGGTCCAATGTCGACATCAAAACCAATGTCCGCAAAGGCTGTTGCGATTACTTTAGCTCCGCGGTCATGACCGTCTTGTCCCATTTTAGCGACCATGATACGGGGTCTTCTACCTTCCAATGTTAGGAATTCATCCGTTAAAGCTCTCGCTTTCGTAAAATCTACATCTTTCATGGCTTCATTTGAATAAACTCCACTTATGGATCGTATAGTAGCTTGATAACGACCAAAAGCACGCTCCATGGCATCGGAAATTTCACCGAGTGTACATCGTTCTTTGGCGCATTTTACAGCAATTTCTAATAAGTTTCCTTCTTGGTTTTTTGCCGCGCTTTCAAGCTCGCTTAATAATTCTTGTACTTTTTGATTGTCTCTTTTTTTACGGACCTCATTTAAACGGGTAATTTGTGAATCGCGTACTTTGGTATTGTCAACTTCACGAATTTCTATATTCGAAGGTTCGTTTACCTGATAGCGATTAACCCCCACAATTACATCTCTTCCGGAATCAATGCGGGCTTGTTTTTTAGCTGCTGCCTCTTCAATCCGCATTTTAGGAATTCCAGTTTCAATTGCTTTCGCCATTCCTCCCAATTCCTCTACCTCTTCAATTAATTTCCAAGCTTCATTTACCAAATCATTCGTTAGGTTTTCAATGAAAAAACTTCCTCCATAAGGATCAATGATGGAGGTGATACCAATTTCTTCCTGTAAATAAATTTGTGTATTTCGGGCAATTCGTGCAGAAAAATCAGTTGGTAAAGCAATTGCTTCATCCAAAGCATTAGTATGTAAGGATTGAGTTCCGCCAAATGCCGCGGCTAGTGCTTCAATACAAGTTCTCGCCACATTGTTAAATGGATCTTGCTCAGTTAAGGACCAACCGGAAGTTTGACAATGCGTTCGTAAGGCCAGCGACTTTTCATTCGTTGGACTGAAATCTTTTACTAATTTAGCCCAGATTAGTCGACCTGCGCGCATTTTAGCTATTTCCATGTGATGATGCATCCCAATTGCCCAGAAAAAACTTAGACGCGGTGCGAAAACATCAATTTTCATTTCTGCTTTGATTCCAGCCCTCAAGTATTCTAATCCATCGGCTAGGGTATAAGCTAATTCAATGGCGGCTGTGGCTCCTGCCTCTTGCATGTGATAGCCGGAAATCGAAATGGAATTAAATTTGGGCATGTAGCGAGAGGTGTAGCTAAAAATATCAGCAATAATCCGCATGCTTGGGCTTGGTGGATAAATGTATGTGTTGCGCACCATGAATTCTTTGAGAATATCATTTTGAATGGTGCCGGCAAGATCTTCAGGTTTTACTCCTTGTTCCTGAGCTGCAACAATATAAAAAGCCATAATTGGAATTACTGCGCCATTCATAGTCATCGAAACAGACATTTCATTCAATGGAATTTGATCGAAAAGAATTTTCATGTCTTCAACTGTATCGATGGCTACACCGGCTTTACCAACATCTCCTATAACTCGTTCATGATCAGAATCGTATCCGCGATGTGTGGCGAGATCGAAGGCTACGGAAAGTCCTTTTTGCCCCGCAGCTAAATTTTTTCGGTAAAAGGCATTGGATTCTTCTGCTGTTGAAAATCCTGCATATTGACGAATTGTCCAAGGTTTTACCGTGTACATGGAAGCATAGGGGCCGCGAAGGTTTGGAGCAATACCTGAAACGAATTGTAAGTGACGAAGATCAATAGTGTCTTTTTCAACATATATTGATTTTAAATCGATGTTCTCAGCTGTTGAAAATGAGTTAGTTTCACTAAGTTTACTTGAAGTGATACTTAAATCTAATTCTATATTGTTAAAATCTACTTTTTTCATTGGATTTCAGTTTCAAGGCGTAAGAAATTCATGTTTTTAAACGTGTTTGCTTTCGCCCAATTAGTATCTTCTACTTGTAGGTTTATGAATTTATTTATTCCAATAAGTATCGATTCAGAAGTCCTGATTAAATCTATGCGTTGTTTTGCTTTGTTTTCAATTAGTTCTTTCCACTTGAGTTGTTGATTGATCTCAGGTAAAGTATCCATTTGCTTAAGAAGATTCCAGCTTTTAATCGAAATGTCCTCGGTTAACCCTTCAATTGAATAGCTACCACCAAGTGGGTCGGCAACAGCAGAAAAATAACTCTCATCTTGCAAAAGATTTGAAATATTTAAAGCCATTCTTTGTGAGAATTCCGATGTTCCATGCTGTGAACAAGCATCAAATGGGTGAATTACTAAGCGATCAATACCTCCTATAATTGCACTCATTGCTTCCGTTGTTTGCCGTAGCAGATTAGTATTTGGATCTTTTAATGATTTGTTTACCCAACCCACTTCAGCAGTAATTTGACATGTGTATGAACAAGTGTGAATAGGTGAGTATTGTTTAAGGATATTTGCCCAAATGATTTTTACTGCTCGAAATTTCGCTATTTCCACAAAATAATTTGTCCCAACACCCAAACGGAAATGAATACAAGCAGCTGCTTCATCGATCGAAAGTCCCAAATTCATGAGTTGAACTAAACGGGAATGCGCTTGCACAGCAACAAACCCAAGCTCTTGAATTGCATTGGCTCCACATTGATTAATCGAAAACCCATCTATTTGAAAAACAGGAAATTGATTGTGTTTTATTAAATCTTTAATTTCAAATAAGTCAGTACATTCTACAGGGAGGTCAAAGGAACAATGGTTGATGTTTTCTTGTCCGATTACTTGTAACAACTCCTGAAGTTCAGTTGGATTTGTTAAGGTAAAAGTTGAATGAATAAAAGCAAATCCAATACCTTCTAATGTATGCTGCCAATTGGTAGAACCGGTTGAAATAAAATGAATAAAATCACATCCTTGCATCAAAGCTTGTAATGCCTTCTTATTTGCTTTCTTTTCGTTCGTTATTGTTAGTTGAATTCCATTACGCCAAAGGTTTGTGCTTTTTTGAAAACCTCTTTGAATAGGGGGAAAATTACTATCCGATAATTGTTTTTTTTGATTGTCAGGGTGATAGAAAGTTGAATAATTGATTTCTTCCAATTTATTTTGGATCTCCAATTTACTAGAATCGCCTTTTAATTCTTTTAAAAGCTGTAATTTCCATTGCTCTTCGCTGGCCGGATTGAATTCAGAAATCCATTCTTGTGTCATTCAACTAATTTTAAAATACGAATTTACGATTTATTCTGAAACCCAAAAGGATTAATGTTTTATGGGGTTTAATTGAATATTTTATTCCAGTAGGCGTTAAAATCAACATGTTTGAAAAGGTCTTTTCCTCGGCTCATTTCTACGGCAGAAACCTTGTTTTCTTTGTGAATAATTGAGAATCCCATAATCGGTGATTTAACCTTTCCATTGGTGAGTTGACTCGTTATTCCAAATCGTAAATCTTGAAATAAAACCGTATCTTTTTTATTAACCAAGGTGTAATATCCATTGGAAATGAATTTAAGTTGGTCTGAATAATCGATATCTTTCCACATTAATGAGTCAAGTTTTGATTGATTTTTTGGTATTACATCGATGTCATTTGGTTTGAAAGGTTTAAAAATGGATTTGTAACCAACATAATAATTGGTTTCATCCTCACCAAGAATCATCCAATAAAAACTGGTTAAAGGCATTGGTGTAACCATTTCATTTTTAGTTGTATAATTTGCTTTACTGAAATAGTTAGTTGAATTAGATAAGATAATTAATTTCACAATTACCCCCCATAGTAAATAGGCGCTAGAATAGTAAATTCCAAACCAGTTTATTTTTGATCTCCACCGATTGCTTGGCTTCATAAACAATATTATTGACAAGCATATTCCGAATGGAATCGTATACAAGGGGTCAATAACAAAAACGGTATTGAATGTAATTCGGTAATCCAATGGCCAAAGAAATTGAGTTCCGTAATTGGTGAACATGTCCAACATCGGGTGCGTAATGATTCCGAGAAAGAAAAGCCAAAACCATGTTCGGTATTCAAATTTCTTTTTATAAATTAAGTGCACCACATAAGCGAAAATAGGACTGCATAGCACTGCGAATAAAATTGAATGAGAGAAGCCTCGATGAACCAAAGCTGCATCAATTGGGTGATAAATGAAGCGAAGAAGTACATCTAAATCAGGAATAGTGCCGGCAATGGCTCCCCAAAGAGGTGCTTTATTGCCAAGTTTTTTTCCTCCAACAGCCTCGGCAACAGCTGCACCTAAAACAATTTGCGTTAGTGAATCCATTTGTGTTAATCTAATAAGTCAGGTCTTCTATCCTGAGTCCGTTGTAGGGCCTGCTCTTCACGCCATTTTTCTATCGCTGGTAGATTTCCGGATAATAAAATTTCAGGGACTTTCCAACCTTTGAATTCTGGCGGACGGGTATAAACAG
>CAMBBW010000130.1 GCA_945863425.1 Lishizhenia tianjinensis | reverse complement strand
TTGGTTATATAATTTCAATCTATTTCCTCTTCGGTTCATTCCTAAGGCACGGGCACCACCGCCATATAGAAGTTCGTCATTGGTTAAATTAAAGTGAATTTTCTCCAAATCTCCCTCAGTATCATAGCCCCATTGTTCTGAAATGACCAGTTTTTTATTCAAATAATAGGCAATTTGAAAAGGCTTTTTTGTAATTCTAACTTCCAATGAGTTCTTCTGATTACAACCAAACAAAAGTTCATTAGACAATGGAGGATTCAGGTATTTTATTTCACCGATTTTTTGAGGTATTAATTGAACCGCATGAGAGCTAGCTAAGTGCTTTTGTCCGTTAGGAACAAAGGTGTTCTCAAGTATTTTTGAGTTTAAAAAGGTGATGATATAATGACCATCCGAGACATGAACCGTTATTGTGTTTTCATTTTGAGTAGCAGAAACGTACTGACGTTTTTCATTTTGAGCAAAACAGAGCAAGGATAAAGAAACAAAAAGTAAGCTAAGTTTCATAAATTCAATTTTGTCAAATTTACGAAACCTAATGAAATAAAAAAGGAGCACTTGTTGCCAAGTACTCCTTTCTAATGGTAACTAAACTTTTAAAAATTCCCTCTCAAAGTAAGAATGAAATTTCTTCCTGGAGCTGAAATGTTAGATGCAAAATTACGGTAGTTTTGATCCAAGATATTCTCACAAGCCGCCTGAATCGCAAGGTTTTTATTGATGTTATAACCTACTCTCAAGTTTAAGGTAAACCATCCGGGCATTCCTTGTGGTAAAGCATACGCATAATTATCTTCCCCAATTAAATTATAGTCTTCCAATCTTTTCCAACCTGAATAATTAGTGAAAAATTCTGCTTTAAATTTTTGTGCCTGATACGTTAAACTAACTTTTCCAAAAACTGGAGGAATATGATCCAAGGGATAAGGAATAGAATCTGTTTTTATTCTTCCTCGTGTATAATTAACTGTAGCTAAAATGGAAAAATATTCCCCTAATTTTCCACTCACAAAAGCTTCAACACCCATTACATTTGCTTGTCCAGCATTGGTTGTTGTCATTACTTGACTTAAAGATCCATCAAACAAAATAGAGTCTTGACCATTATATAATGAATTTTGAACAGTTAGGGCATTTTGTAGCAAAGTATAATAACCATTCAAACCAATATTAATTGATTTTGCGAAAAAGTGGTTCATTCCAATTTCTGAACTATAGGAATATTCAGATTTTAACGTTGGGTTAGGAACAACAATACTACCAGGAACAGATTCAAATACTTTTGTCAAATCATCTACGTTTGGCGCTCTAAATCCTGTTGATCCAGTTGCTGTAAATCTCCATTTTGACGAAGGCATATATATCAATCCAATATTTCCATTTAATGCTGAATTATTTTGATTAATTGAGTTAAAAGGAAATGGAAAGAACGTTTTATCATTAAACGTTGCCACTAAACCAACATTGGAAAAACGAAGTCCATCATTTAAAATCAATTTATCTGTAATCTCCCAGGTATGTGTTGCATAAGCCGCGATGGAATTCATGGATGACCCACCATCAGGATATCGGGTATCCAATGTCCCAGTGGTATCAACTACAATGTTTTCTGTATAGGCTGTTGAGTTCACCTTGTTCAAATAAGCATCCATGCCATATCTTATTTCATGCTTCGCTACTTTCTTTGAGAAATCAGCATTAAACGAGAAAATATCCAGTTTTTCAATTCGATGATTTAAGAAGTCTTTTTTGAATCTACGATCCATACGACTTTCTTCAATGGACTGATAACCCAAAATGATTCGAGCATTGTCATAGAATTTATTTTTATTGGTTAATTCTAACGTATATGCTGCAAACAATCTAAATTGTGGTCCGTAATACCATTCCGCAAATCTAGGTTTTCCACCACTCAGTAACGTTAACCGATCATAACGATCAATATTACTTGAATTGGATAATTGGAAATTTAATTTGTGAGTCAACCAATCGCTTTGTTTGAAGGTGAATTTTTGCAAAATATCATATTGGCTATACGCTGATCCAACTTGAAGATTCGTATCCGCATTAACCATCATAGAATCTACTCCATTTATGCGCTCCACATACCAAGGTCGAGATCCAAAATTTCCTACAAACGGACTTCTAACAGCACCTTGACGAAGGTCACCATAATTGGAATACGTGAATGAGGTTAGCGATGCAAATCGCTTTGAACCCACAGAAACATTTGCATTGGTGGCAAATCCATTAGCCACAGAAAAATAGCGCGTATAGGCACCTCCTTTTACAAGAATATCATCCGTTGAACTTAATGTTGGATTTTTGGTAGTGAAGGACATAACGCCACCAATAGCATCTGAACCATAAACTACTGATCCAGGTCCAAAAACTACTTCAACACGCTCCATCATTGAATTGTCCAAGGTAATGATATTTTGTAAATGTCCCCCGCGATAAATTGCATTGTTCATGCGAATTCCGTCCACGACCATTAACACTTTATTGGTTTCGAACCCTCGAATGATTGGACTACCCCCACCCAATTGGCTTTTTTGTACAAATACATTCCCGGAATTTGACATCACATCTGCCATTGAACTTTGATTAAGAAATTGTAATTCAGAACTTTTCAATACTTGAATTTTCTGAGCAACATCTTTCTTTTTTTCTTCCACTTTAGAGGCCGAAATAACGGTTTCATCAAAAGTATTGGCATTTGATTTAAGTCCAATTTTGTATTTTTTTTCCATAATTAAGGAATAAGACAAAATCATAGACTCGTAATCGGGATGAGAAATAGAAACCATTGTAGAAGAAAAAACCTCCTTAATAGAAATCTTTCCACTTTGATCTGATAGTAGCTCGTCATTTCCAAATTGGACTTTAACCCCAGCTAATGGCTGCCAAGTGCTTTCATCATAAAACTGAATTACTTGTTGTGCATTTAGGGAATACACAAAACCCATTATTAGACCAACAAAGGTCAAAAATGTATTTTTCATTTTATTTATTTAATTAAAACTTTATTTGCTAGTAGGCTAAGCAAATTCTCCATTGGGCGGAGGGGTTTCAATAAATAAAAAACCAATTGATAGTTGATCCTTGTAATAAAATCTATTTTCCATATATTCAGAAAGAGAGGATTGAAAAATGGGTTGAATGTCAAAATGAGAAGGCAAATAAACGCCAAATACCAATTTGGACCAATTTTTTAATGGTTTATCCGGGTTAGAATTGGCTAAATTAGAAGACACGTATTGGTCTAGCTTCGCAAATAACACGGTTTCTTGATCATCAGAAACACATTGAAATTCAACTAACCCATTCGCTATGTTTTTTCTCCAAACAACATCATAAAAATGTCCATCTTTCTTAAACTCATTCTTTTTGGTCCAAGTCAAAGATTGGATTTCTATTTCTGAAAATTGAAAATATACCAACTGATTTGGCGGAACTGCCTCTTTTGTTAGTTTTTTAATTTCTTTTCGAATTCGGGTAGATTCTAACTGAAATTCAAGCAGATACCCACCTATTTGCCACAGGAATAATAAAAGTAATATAGAGGAAATTAGGGATCGCACCCTCAAATGTATAATTTTGTGGAGGAACAAAAAAACTGAATGCAAGAAAACATCTTAAAAATTCAAAAAACAGCCCGTTATTTCACACACGGCAATATTGACGAAGCGCGCTATTTATTAATTTGCTTGCATGGATATGGTCAATTACCCGCTTTTTTTGGGCGAAAATTTGAAGCAATTGACCAAGACTATTTTGTCGTGATTCCAGAAGGATTGCACCGATTTTATTTGGAGGGTTCTTCAGGAAGAGTTGGAGCCTCTTGGATGACCAAAGAAGCGAGAGAACAAGACATTCAGGATAATATGGATTTTTTGAACCAACTTTTGGACCTATTTACAGGAAAAAAATCATTTCAAAAAATTATTCTCTTAGGTTTTTCTCAAGGGGGAGCAACAGCCGCTCGATTTTACTATCAACAGCAGAAAATAGATCATCTCGTCTTGTGGGCTAGTGTTTTTCCGCCAGATTTACATATTGAAGATGAGATTAATGGTCAACCCAATAAAAATTACTTTGTTCTTGGTTTGCAGGATCAATATTTTAATGAAATCGAACAGAAAAAAGCGATTGATTTTTACCGAAACATGAATTTTTATATTGTTCAATATACTGGAAATCATACAATAGAGACGTCTATATTAAATAATTTATTGAACAGTCTAAAATAGTTTTTGTCTTTTTAATAAATACTTCAAAAGTACTTGATTGAAGCCTTCATTGATATCAGCAGGCATAAAATCGATTCGGTTATTTAAACTTCTCAATGCCAATTCATCAAAATACTTTTTAATTGCTTTGGAATATTCTTCTTTAATTTCGGCTGGTTGAATTTTCATTCGTTCACCGGTTTCCATATCTACTAGATTATAGGGCCGGTTACCTAATTCAAAATCCACTTCCATTTTTTGATCGACCACATGAAAAAGAATTACTTCATGTTTATTATGTCTCATATGCTCTATAGCCTGAAAAAGTTCATCCACTTTCGTTGGATCATCCAATAAATCAGAGAAGATAACTACTAAACTTCGTCTATGAGCCAACTCAGCAATATCATGCAAGGATTGAACAATATCAGTATTCTTTTTTTGCGTTTCTTGATAAGAAACCAAGCGTTTTTCAAGCTCTGAATAAAGATAACGGTGATGTGCAGGAGAGGATTTAGCTTGCGTATGTAATTCGATTTTATCCGTAATTATTGATAATCCGATTGCGTCCCGTTGTTTTTTTAAGAGCTCAATGAAACTAGCAGCGGCATAAACCGAAAATTCATATTTTGTTATCGAGCCATTTTGAGGAAAATACATGGAACTTGATCCATCAATTACAATTTGACAACGCAAATTCGTTTCTTCCTCGTATTTTTTTGTAAATAACTTATCTGTCCGTCCATATAACTTCCAATCAATATGTCGGGTAGATTCCCCTTTGTTATACAAACGATGTTCTGCAAATTCAACCGAAAAACCATGAAAAGGACTTTTATGCAATCCCGTAATAAATCCTTCCACCACTTGTTTTGCAAGCAATTCAATATTCCCAAACTGGGCTAGTTTCAGACGATTAATTTCCATTATTATGAATTAACTTACATTTTACGAAAATACGGAAACAATTGAAATATTGAGATAAATATATGATTCATTTAATTGTAATTTTGGAAAAACTAAAGGAAATGAAAGAGGTAACAGTTGTGGGAGGAAGTGGACTAATAGGTTCAGAACTGATAAAGCAACTAATTGAGAGTAATAACATTTCAAAAATTCATGTTTTAGTTCGAAAAGAAATTCGTAATTCTTCTCCAAAAATTACTATCCATGTGGTTGATTTTGAAAACATTGAGCAATTAAAAGACTCAATTCAAGGAGAAATAATCTATTGTTGCATCGGTACCACGAAAGCGAAAACGCCTGATGTTTCCAATTATGAAAATATAGATCGAGACATTCCCATTCGTCTAGCGCAAATTGGAAAATCACTTGGAGCTAATCAATTTCATTTGATTTCTGCAATTGGTGCTAATTCAAAATCAAAAATCAATTACAACCGGATCAAAGGAGAGGCGGAAGAAGGAATAAAAGCTTCTATGATTCAAACTATTTTCATTTATCATCCCGCCATGCTCATCGGAAAGCGATCAGAATCAAGACCGCTAGAGTGGATAGCACAGAAAATCTCACCAATACTTGATCTAGTCTTGTTGGGTTCATTAAGGAAGTTTCACTCCGTAAAAGCGGATAAATTAGCAGCGACCATGATCAGAAATAGTTTCACACCCCAATCATCCTCTTTACTATACACGAATTACGAGTCGTTTGTGAAGTGATTTTTTTTTGAAATACTTAAATATTTTTTCTTGATAGATTGCGAGTAATTAAATTTTTACTATCTTTGCAAACCATTTTTATGGGATTTAATAAATAGATATGAAAAGAACATTTCAACCATCCGTTAGAAAGAGAAGAAACAAACACGGTTTCAGAAGTAGAATGGCTACTAAAAACGGCCAACGAGTAATTGCTGCGCGTAGAAGAAAAGGGCGTAAAAAATTAACTGTTTCTGACGAGCCTTTCCACAAAAGATAATAGTACTTTTTACTGAATATATTGATAGCCGGATTACGTCCGGCTTTTTTTGTTACTCACCAGTTGAATTTTCGAAATAAGTTTCAAATGTTATTGGAATGGTGGTTTGAAAGTCTTTTTTTGAGACATCAACAATGGATTTTAAATTTATAATCTTTGTTCCCTCAAAATAGTAACCTAATATTTGTTGGTATGTAAATCCAGATTTCGCCATTTTCATTGCCCCTTCTTGACATAAACCAACTCCATGTCCATATCCTTTGCCACTGAGTTTTACAAATTCACCGTCCTCCGAACAGCTGAAAAGTGTTGATTTCAACTGAAAAGCTTCACGAATATCACGAAGTGGAATTCCATATTTTGGATCAACAAAAAAAGCAAGCCTGGCTTCTTGTTTAAAATTAAATTGTTGACTTTTAAAAAACTCGTCTTCGGAAGAAACAAAGTACTTTTTTTGAAAAAAATCAACCCATTTTGTTTTTTCAATACGTTTTTCCCACTTTGCTTGCTTGGTAAAGATGCAAAAGGTATCCTTAAACGAATGCAAATATGGTATAGATTCAT
>CAMBBW010000129.1 GCA_945863425.1 Lishizhenia tianjinensis | reverse complement strand
ATTGATTTGTGATTATTTTACCCATAGGTGCGGGATTAATCCCGCACCTATGGGTTTAAATGTGTTTGGATTATCCATTTCAATGGATTGTATTTTGTGCATTTAATTGATCCACAAAACAATACGGTTACGGTTCGTGAAATTGTGTTACAATTATAAATGGTTGAAACCATTATAAACCGTTAATTTACCACATAGGCTCGCGATTATTTATCGACCGAAACGAAAGTGTAGGTGGAATCCCGAGCCTATGGGGTTTAATTGATTCTCACTCTTTTTTCTCTTGATTATCCCACCGAGAAACATTTTGAACGCCTTCTACTTGTTCAAATTTTTGCATGAGCAATTCTAAGTGTTCCGTATCGTAAACCATCACTTTGATTTTCCCCTCAAAAATACCATCTTCTGTATCAAAAGCAATGCTTTTCATGTTTACGTTATTCTCCTTGGAGATAATTTCTGTCAATTTGTTTACCAAACCTATTTGGTCAATTCCCATAATCTTTATAGCTGCTTCACGTTCAATCAGTTTCTCAGATTTCCATTGTGCTTTTAGGCAACGATACGCCATTTTCGACATCATGTTTTCGGCATTTGGACAATTGTAACGATGCACTTTTATTCCATCTGAAATAGAAATGAATCCAAATACTTTATCCCCGGGAATTGGATTGCAACATTGGGCTATTTTATAATCAAAGCCATTAAAATCATCACCAATAATCAAGGTGTCTTCCTTGGTATTAATAATGGGAGTTTCGTCAGATTCTATTTTCTTACTCTTGGTTTTTGTAATTTTCTTTTGAAGAATTCCATTTGACTCATCAATATCCCTTAATTTGGATAGATCTATTTTTCCTTTAGCTATGCGGAAATACAATTCAGTGGCACTTTGTAAACCAAAGTAATTTGTTAGAAAAGTTATGTTTTCGGAGTTATATTTAAGGTTGTGTTGTTTGAATTTCCGTGTTAATATCTCTTTGCCATCTTGAGCAATAATTTTTCTTTCTTCATTCAGCGAAGATTTGATTTTTTGCTTTGCGCGAGCTGAAACAACAAACCGCAGCCAATCTTCCGAAGGTTTTTGCTTGTTAGATGTAATTATTTCTAATTGATCCCCATTTTGCAATTGATAACTCAACGGAACCAGGCGATTATTCACTTTTGCACCAATGCATTTGTTTCCGATGTCGGTGTGAATGTCAAACGCAAAATCCACAACGGTTGAACCTACTGGCAATACCCGTAACTCTCCTTTGGGCGTGAAAATATAGATTTCATCATTGAATAAATTTGATTTGAATTCATTGACAAAATCCAAGGCATTTGAATCTGAACTTTCAAGCAGGTCTCGAATTTCGGCAATCCAACGATCGAATTTGTTGTCATCATTTTTTGATTCCTTGTATCGATAATGTGCAGCAAAGCCTTTTTCCGCTATTTCGTCCATCCGTTTGGATCGAATTTGAACCTCAACCCATTTTCCTTGCGGAGACATTACGGTAGTATGCAATGATTCATATCCGTTGGCTCGTGGAGTAGAAATCCAATCGCGCAATCGTTCAGGACTCGGTTGATAAAAATCCGTCACCAAACTATATATGCGCCAACAATCGGGTTTTTCTAATTCAACAGGCGTTTCAACAATAATTCGAATGGCAAAAACATCGTATACTTCCTCAAAGGGTATGTCTTGGTCTTGCATTTTTTTCCAAATCGAGGAAATGGATTTTGTCCGCGCTTTTATTTCATAGATATACCCTTCATGAAGCAAGGTTTCGCGAATAGGTGCAACAAATCGACGAATAAAGCGATTTCGAACATCTTTGGAGCTCTTTAAACTGGATTCAATTTTTAGATAGGCTTCAGGTTCACAATAGAGCATCGACAAGTCCTCCAATTCCATTTTAACTGCATACAAACCCAAGCGATGGGCGAGTGGGGCGTATAAAAATTTCGTTTCAGAAGCAATTTTTAATTGTTTATCCGGTCGCATGCTTCCCAAAGTTCGCATGTTGTGCAAGCGATCTGCCAATTTTACCAAAACAACCCGAAAGTCATCTGAAATAGTAAGAATCATTTTTCGAAAATTCTCTGCCTGAACAGATGCGTTTTCATCAAAAACTTCTGGAATTTTCGTTAATCCGTCGATTACTCTTCGTACTTTTTTTCCAAAAGAATCTTCAATATCTTGTAGAGTAATATAGGTATCTTCAACCGTGTCATGTAACAAGGCACATGCCACAGCGGTAGCATCCAAGTCCATTTCCTCCGCGCAAATACGTGCAACGGCTATGGGATGATAAATATAGGGTTCGCCCGATTTTCTTCGAACATCTTTGTGAGCTTCCAAGGCCATATCAAAAGCCTTGCGAATCAATCTTGTTTCTTCGCGACTTCTATCCTTCATAGCCCTCATGAGCCCTTTGAAAGCGTTTAGAATTTCTTTTCGCTCTTGAACTAAATCAATTTCAGGATGTTCTTTTGACACGATTGCAGTTATTTAGCCGGGAGTATTTTTGCTGAAACCTCACCGAAACCAATTCGAACTCCATTTCCTTCACAATGACCACGCATGATTACAGTATCGTTATCAAGAATGAATTTTCTTTCCGTTCCATCTTTTAAGGTAAGGGGTTTTGTTCCGCGCCACGCCAATTCCAACATGGAGCCATAACTATCGGGCGTGGAACCTGAAATTGTTCCGGATCCCATTAAATCTCCACAACGTATGTTACATCCGTTCACGGTATGGTGTGCCAATTGCTGCGCCATATTCCAATACATGTATTTGAAATTAGAGTTGCAAATGGTTGTTTCTTCTGAGTCTTGCGGTTGTAGACCCACTTCTAAATGAATGTCATACGATTTTTTACCATCAAATTCTAGGTAGGAAAGAACTTCAGGATTTTGTTCACCTGTTTCAGTGGAGAATGGTTCAAGCGCATCTAGCGTAACAATCCACGGTGAAATGGAAGACGCGAAGTTTTTTGCCAAAAAAGGTCCGAGTGGTACATATTCCCAAGCTTGAATGTCGCGGGCTGACCAATCGTTGAATAAACACATCCCAAAAATAAAATCTTCTGCTTCCTGAGTGGAAATGGAATCACCCAACGGTTTTCCATCAAAAGTGACAAAAGCCATTTCTAATTCAAAATCAACTTGTCGAGAAGGAGCGAAAATCGGATTTTCGTTCGGATCTGGTTTGATTTGTCCTTTAGGTCGATGAATGTCTTGTCCAGATAAAATCACTGAACTCGCTCTACCGTGATAACCAACGGGAATCCACAACCAATTAGGCAACAGCGCATTGGCAGGGTCTCTAAACATGGTTCCAACATTCGTTGCATGTTCTTTACTTGAATAAAAATCGGTGTAATCTCCAATTTGAACAGGCATTTGCATGATTACATCTTCTATTGGAATCAAAACCTGATCGGCTTTTTCTTGCATTTCGAAATTATCTGACTGCAATAATTCTGAAATTCGGTTGCGCAACTCTCGGCTAGCTATTTTCCCTTTTCTCATCATTTCATTCAAAAAACAAGATGAAAAATCCGAGAGTGAAAAAGGTAATTCGCCCAGGTAACCAAGATTATGAACTACTGACATGTCTAACACATAATCGCCAATTCTTACACCTACACGAGCGTCTGAATAGCTTGTTTTAAATATTCCAAAAGGTAAATTCTGAATCGGAAAATCTGATCCTTCAGGTACTTCAACCCAAGACACTAATTTGGGATTATTTGCTTTAATCATTTTTCAGTTGTTAGATTTTTAAACGTTGAATCTAAAATGCATTAAATCGCCATCTTCGACAACATATTCTTTTCCCTCCACTTTGAATTTTCCTGCATCTTTTACCGCTGCTTCCGTTCCTAAGGTCACAAAATCGTTGTATTTCATTACTTCAGCGCGAATAAATCCTTTTTCAAAATCTGTATGTATTACACCAGCAGCTTGTGGAGCAGTCATTCCTTTGCGGATCGTCCAAGCACGTACTTCTTTTACTCCCGCGGTAAAATAGGTTTGTAAATTCAATAAATAATAGGCCGAACGAATCAACCGATTTACTCCTGGTTCTTCCAAGCCTAATTCATCTAAAAATAATTGGCGTTCATCGTAAGTTTCTAATTCAGTTATATCAGCCTCGATTTTAGCACCAATTACCAATACTTCTGCTTTTTCATGTTCCACTGCTTTTCGAACAGCATCCACGTGGTGATTTCCAGTTTTCACCGAAGATTCATCCACATTACACACATACATAACCGGTTTTGAGGTAATTAATTGAAATTTTTGAATGATATCAAATTCATCTTGCGTAAAATCTAACCCACGAACAGAAATTCCTTTTTCCAATCCCTCTTTGATTAACAATGAAAGTTCATTTTCTTTCACAGAGTCTTTATCGCCTGATTTTATTACACGTGACAAGCTGCTTAATTTTTTTTCGATTGTTTCCAAATCTTTAAGTTGCAGCTCAATATCGATTATTTCTTTATCGCTTATCGGGTCTACACGACCGTCTACATGCACAATGTTATCATCGTCAAAACAACGTAATACATGCAAAATGGCGTCTGTTTCGCGAATATTTGCTAGAAACTGATTTCCTAATCCTTCTCCTTTGGAGGCTCCTTTTACTAATCCTGCAATGTCCACAATTTCCATTGTTGTTGGTACAACGCGTTCTGGATTTACCAAAGATTCAAGTTTTTCTAACCGCGGATCAGGAACTGAAATCGTTCCGATGTTGGGTTCAATTGTACAAAACGGAAAATTAGCAGATTGCGCTTTTGCATTTGACAAGCAATTGAACAACGTTGATTTCCCCACATTCGGCAAGCCGACAATTCCACATTTTAATGCCATATATCAATTTATAGGGAACAAAGATAAGCATTATACCCACAGCGTTGAATGAATTTTAAATCGATTAATTGCTTAATTTTACATAAAATCTAAAAAAATGTCAGACGATAAAAAGATTATATTTTCAATGGTGGGAGTTTCAAAGCAGACGCCACAAGGAAAACAAATAATAAAAAACATTTATTTATCCTTTTATTACGGTGCAAAAATCGGAATCATAGGTTTGAATGGTTCAGGTAAATCTACCGTAATGAAAATTATAGCAGGCTTGGATCAGTCATACCAAGGAGACGTCGTATTTTCTCCAGGTTATACGGTAGGATATTTGCCTCAAGAGCCCGAATTGGATGTCAACAAAACAGTGAAGGAAATTGTGATGGAAGGCGCGCAAGAAACGGTGGATGTGTTGAAAGAATACGAGGAAATCAATAATTCATTCATGGATGAGGCCGTATTAAACGACCCCGATAAAATGGATAAGTTAATCGCTCGTCAAGGAGAGGTGCAAGACAAAATTGATACTCTTGATGCCTGGGAATTAGATACAAAACTAGAACGAGCTATGGATGCATTGCGTTGTCCACCGGATGATCAACTGATTGGGACACTTTCCGGAGGTGAGAAACGTCGTGTGGCATTATGTCGCTTATTGCTTCAAAATCCGGATATATTATTATTGGATGAGCCTACCAATCACTTAGATACTGAATCGATTGATTGGTTGGAGCAACATTTACAACAATACAAAGGAACTGTGATTGCTGTAACTCACGACCGTTATTTCTTGGATAATGTGGCTGGTTGGATTTTGGAATTGGATCGGGGAGAGGGTATTCCATGGAAAGGAAATTATTCATCGTGGCTAGAGCAAAAAGGGAATCGCCTGAAAGAGGAAGAGAAATCGGAATCTAAGCGTCAAAAAATGTTGGCCCGTGAGTTGGAGTGGGTGCGCATGAATCCGAAAGCCAGACAAGCAAAAAGTAAAGCCCGTTTGACGAATTACGATAAAATGATGGCTGAAGATTCGAAAGAAAAAGAAGCGCGATTGGAACTGCCAATTCCGAATGGTCCCCGCTTAGGAATGAATGTTATTGATGCAGAAAATGTAGCAAAAGCTTTTGGCGAAAAGTTGCTTTACGATAATTTGAATTTCAAACTGCCACCTGCTGGAATTGTGGGGATAATTGGTCCGAACGGTGCGGGTAAAACCACCATTTTCAAAATGATTATGGAAGAATTAGCTCCCGATGGAGGAACTTTTTCCATTGGTGAAACGGTGAAAATTGGCTATGTGGATCAAAATCATAAGGACATTAATCCAGAAAAAACAGTCTATGATGTGGTTTCAGACGGATTGGAATATATAGAAGTGGGTAACCAGAAAATTATTTCAAGAGCATATTTGTCCAAATTTAATTTCAATGGCTCTGATCAAAATAAAAAAGTGGGAATTCTTTCCGGAGGTGAGCGCAATCGCTTGCATTTAGCGATGACCTTGAAAACCGAAGCAAATGTATTGTTACTGGATGAGCCAACGAATGATATCGATATAAATACTTTACGTGCTTTGGAAGAAGGAATTCAAAATTTTGAAGGTTGTGCGGTGGTTATATCTCACGACCGTTGGTTCTTGGATAGAATCTGTACCCATATCTTGGCATTCGAGGGCGATTCTCAGGTTTATTGGTTTGAAGGAAGTTACTCCGAATACGAAGAAAACCGCAAAAAACGCATGGGCGACGCTGGTCCGAAACGAATCAAGTATCGGAAGTTGGTGAAGTAGGAAGATAATTTTAGCTTCTTTAAGTTGCCTTTAAATAGTTTCAGCGTTCGGTTGTAAAATAATAGGTCAAGGTA
>CAMBBW010000128.1 GCA_945863425.1 Lishizhenia tianjinensis | reverse complement strand
ATTTGTCGGAAGAAATCATGGACAACTGGAAAAATACGGGTGTACGGCATGTAAAAAATGGTCGTACACACCAGGAAATGCCTCATTTTATTGAACAGCTTACCGATTTTGAAACCCATCGAAGTGAGTTGGATATTCGTAAAGCGTGTATGGAATTAAAAAAACCACTGCTCATTCTTCATGGTGATCAAGATGAATCCGTTTCAATCGAGGAAGGAGAAGCCATTGCGGCATGGACAAAACAATCACTTCATGTTATACATGGTGCAAATCATACGTTTGGGGCTAGTCATCCGATTCCAGAACAAACCTTGCCGACAGAATTGCAGATGTGTTGCGAAAAAACTATTGAATTTATCGATTTGCTAAAATAAAATCAATAGAATGTTGATTGAATAAATCCGGTTGTTCGATATTCACCACATGACCACAATTTTCAACGATTTTCAATAAAGCGGCTGTATTTTTCTGTACAATTTCGCGAACCGGCGGCAAGAACAAATGGTCCTCACTTCCCATGATATAAAGCGTGGGAATGGTGATACGATTGTACTCTAATTTGGCTAAATACGCCGTTAATCGAGCAGTTAATTTAAACCAACGATTAAACTCTTTGGACATGAGTTTTTGTGCTTCACGAATAAATAACAACCTGGATTGCTTGTGGTTTTTATTCGGCATGATAATGCGTGCAAACAAGGAGTAGAGCGACATATATGGAATAAATGGATGTAGTATTCTCCCTCCGCGTAATAACAACCGCGATTTAAACGTTAGTTTGGTTACCGCTCCAGAATACACCATCGTTTTGACCACAGAAGGTTTCACCAAAGCAATTTGTTGAATGATGATGGTGCCCAAGGAAACTCCCACAAAATGAGCGTGATGAATGTGCTCCAGTTCCAATGTTTTGAGAACATCGTTTGCTAAAAGCTCGAATGAATATTTCTTATCCGTTGCGTGATTTTTGGATTTCCCGTGACCTCGTAAATCGATCAACAAAACATTGAAATTATCCGAAAAGGCTTTCACTTGCTTGAACCAAATAGAAGAACTGCCTCCTGCGCCATGGATAAAGACAATCCATTCAGCGCTAGTAGCGTGTTCTATTCTTTTTACGTGCAGCATATATAATAAAAAAGCGCCCTAAGAAAAATTAGGACGCTTCAAAGGTATGAATAAATCGTTTACTTCTTGTCGTTTACTTCTTCAAAGTCAACATCAGTAACTTCTTCTTGTGGGTTTCCACTTGGCTCATTAGAGGCTCCTGCTTCTCCACCAGCATTTGATGCATTGTACATGTCTTGAGATGCTGCTTGGAAAATAGTTTCCAATTTTTCTAAAGCAGCTTCTAAATTGTCTGTGTTTCTAGCTTCATATTGAGCTTTCAATTCAGCTAAAGCATCGTCTATTGGTTGTTTTTTGTCAGCAGGGATTTTATCGCCAAATTCTTTCAATTGTTTTTCTGTTTGGAAAATAACCGAATCCGCTTTATTCAACAATTCTGCTTCTTGCTGTTTTTTCTTATCGTCTTCTGCATTTAATTCAGCTTCGCGCTTCATTTTTTCGATTTCTTCTTGGCTCAAGCCAGTTGAAGACTCAATACGGATTTTTTGCTCTTTTCCGGTTCCTTTGTCTTTTGCACTCACATTGATAATTCCATTCGCGTCTAAGTCAAAAGTTACTTCGATTTGTGGGACACCTCTTTGTGCTGGAGGAATTCCGTCTAAATGAAATCGACCAATTGTTCTATTGTCTTTCGCCATTGGACGTTCACCTTGTATTACGTGGATTTCAACTGATGGTTGGTTATCACTCGCCGTGGAGAAAACCTCACTTTTCTTTGTTGGAATAGTTGTGTTTGCCTCAATTAATTTAGTCAATACACCACCCATTGTTTCAATTCCTAAAGAAAGTGGAGTTACGTCTAATAATAGTACGTCTTTTACCTCTCCTGTTAATACACCTCCTTGAATTGCTGCACCAATTGCAACTACTTCATCCGGGTTAACTCCTTTACTTGGAGATTTTCCAAAGAATTTTTCAACTGCTTCTTGTACAGCAGGAATACGAGTTGATCCACCTACTAGGATAATTTCATCTATATCATTTACAGACAATCCTGCATTTTTCAATGCTGATTTACATGGATCAATCGTTCTGATTACTAAATCTCCTACTAGTTGCTCGAATTTCGCTTTTGTCATCGAACGCACTAAGTGTTTTGGAATACCATCAACTGGCATGATGTATGGCAAATTGATTTCTGAAGAAGTTGTACTTGAAAGCTCAATTTTCGCTTTTTCAGCCGCTTCTTTTAATCGTTGTAATGCCATTGGATCTTTACTTAAATCCAACCCGCCGTTTTCGTCTTTGAATTCTTGAACCAACCAATCAATGATTTTTTGATCAAAGTCATCACCGCCTAAATGTGTATCACCATCTGTTGAAAGCACTTCAAATACGCCATCTCCTAATTCAAGGATTGAAACGTCATGCGTACCACCACCACAGTCAAAAACAACGATTTTCATATCAATGCTTTTCTTGTCAAGTCCGTATGCCAAAGCTGCTGCAGTTGGCTCATTGATGATTCGTTTTACTTGTAAACCAGCGATTTCACCCGCTTCTTTCGTCGCTTGACGTTGCGCATCATTAAAATAAGCCGGAACGGTAATAACCGCTTCAGTTACTTCATGACCCAAATAATCTTCCGCTGTTTTTTTCATTTTTTGCAAAATGATTGCTGAAATTTCTTGCGGTGTATAATTTCGATCGTCTATTTTAACTCGCGGAGTATTGTTATCTCCTTTAACTACTTTGTATGGAACGCGGCCTGCTTCCATTGTTGTTTCGTCGAATGAGTTCCCCATAAAACGCTTAATCGAATAAATCGTTTTTGTTGGATTGGTGATTGCTTGGCGTTTTGCCGGATCACCCACTTTTCTTTCTCCGCCTTCAACAAATGCTACAACAGATGGCGTTGTTCTTTTTCCTTCTGCATTGGAAATTACTACTGGCTCATTTCCTTCCATAACCGAAACACACGAGTTGGTGGTTCCTAAGTCAATTCCTATTATTTTTCCCATGTTATAAATTTTTCAATTTTTTTTGACAATCGGGAAAGTCAATTAATATGCCATCAGCAATAGAACAAAAAAAAATGACAAAATGCAAGAAAGAACTACTGATTTACTGTCAAATAGTCAGAAATTATGACAATTTAATGCGCTTCCAACCAATTATTTGCCAGTTGCATTTCCACTTCCATGGGCACAACTAACGAAATGGCTCTTTCCATGGCATCTTTTACCAAGGCTTGCATCATCTCTTTTTCGGTGTTGTGAATGTCAAAAACTAACTCATCATGTACCTGCAAAATCATTTTCGATTGCACGCCAGCTTTTTTCATGGAAGAATGTACCGCAATCATAGCCATTTTGATAATATCTGCTGCCGAACCTTGAATCGGTGCATTTATGGCATTGCGCTCAGCAAAACCGCGCATCACCGCATTGGCGGAATTAATATCAGGTAAATACCGTCTGCGTTTCATGATTGTTTCCACATAGCCTTTTTCTCGTGCCATGTGTATTACCCCATCCATGTAGGATTTAAGTTGACCAAATTGTTCGAAGTAACTATCAATGATTGTTTTTGCTTCGGTTCTGGAAATATTCAATGTTTGGGACAGTCCAAATGCGGACTGGCCATATATTATTCCAAAATTTACGGCTTTGGCCGCGCTTCGTTGATCACGTGTTACGGTTTCCAGCGGAATATTAAACACTTTTGCAGCAGTTGCCGTATGGATGTCTACTCCTTGTTGGAATGCCTGAATCATGTTTTTATCGCCACTTAAGGCGGCTATAATTCTTAATTCTATTTGCGAATAATCGGCTGCCATCAATTGATAATCAGCTGAACGAGGAACGAAAGCCCTTCTAATTTCTTTTCCTTTGGCAGATCGAATGGGAATGTTTTGCAAATTGGGATTGTTGGAGCTGAGTCTTCCCGTTGCAGTAACCGTTTGCATAAAATTGGTGTGAATGCGCCCATCTACTTTATCGCACAGGGTTGGTAGCGGATCAATATAGGTACTCTTCAATTTCCGCAGCTGTCTAAATTCCAAGATAAGTGGTACAATTGGATGATCTTTTTCGTGCTTCATCAACACATCTTCCGAAGTAGCATATTGTCCTGTTTTGGTTTTTTTTGCTTTGCTCGAAATTTTCAAATGATCAAAAAGTACCTCGCCCAATTGTTTTGGGGAATCTACGTTAAAATCAACTCCCGCAAGCGTTTTTATTTCGCTATCCAACCGAAGCAAGGTTATTTCAAGTTCCTTGGAATAACCTTGTAGGGCTTTAACGTCTATCGCAATGCCTTCTCCTTCCATATCTTTCAATACTTCAATCAAAGGTATTTCCATTTGATAGAACAGTTCTTTCAAGTGGTCTTTTTGAATTTCTGGTTCTAATATTTGCTTCAATTGAAACGTAATGTCGGCATCCTCACTGGCATAATCCGCAATTTCTTCCGGACTTAAATCGCGCATATTCCCTTGGTTTTTTCCTTTTTTTCCGATGAGTGTTTCAATCGAAATAGGTTGATAACCGAGGTAATAATTGGCCAGAAAATCCATGTTTTGCTTGGCTTCCGGATTAATTAAATAATGGGCGATCATTGTGTCAAATGTTGGTTCTGAAACCTTAATTCCATACCGATTCAGCACTTTTAAATCGTATTTAATGTTGTGTGCAATTTTTTCAATGGACGTTGATTCAAAAAATGGCTTGAATTCTTCCACAATTTTTTTGGCTTCTTCAAAATCAGCAGGCACAGCTACATAAAATCCTTCTCTAGCTTTGTAGGAAAAAGAAAACCCAACCAAATCCGCATGAAGCGCATCAAGGTCCGTGGTTTCTGTATCAAAACAAACTTGTTGTTGTTTCAGTAACAAATCCAACAGTTCTTTCCTTTCTACCGCCGTTGAGATTAGGTGATAGCTCGGTTTTTCGGTAGCAATAGTTTTATAAGAAGCTGTTTCAATGGGTTCTTGAGGTTCCAGCATGCTTTGAGCACCAAATAAATCGAGTTGATTTTCTGTGTGTAGTACCGAAGAGTTTTTTGATGAGGTTGAAACCACGATTTCTTCGCCAATGATGCGTTTGGCAAGCGCTACAAATTCGAGCTCGGTAAAAACTTCTCTAATTTTATCTGCGTCAACGGGCTCTACCAGAAGTGCTTTTTCATCAAACTCAATTTCAACGTCAGTAATGATTGTAGCCAGCATTTTTGAAACCAATCCTTGATCGGCAAAATTGCGCACATTTTCTTGTTGTTTCCCTTTTAATTCATGTGCGTTAGCAATCAAATTTTCAACCGATCCATAGGTTTTAATCAACTGTTTGGAAGTTTTTTCGCCAATTCCCGGAATTCCCGGAATATTGTCAGCCGCATCTCCCCACAATCCTAAAATGTCAATAACTTGCAGCGGATTTTCCACTTCAAATTTGGCACACACCTCTTTCACACCCATAATTTCCGGCGGATTACCTCCTCGACCGGGTTTGTAAATCAGGCATCTATCTGTCACCAACTGCGCGTAATCCTTGTCCGGTGTCATCATGTAGGTTAAAAAGCCTTCGGCCTCTGCTTTCCAAGCGATGGTTCCAATTACGTCGTCGGCTTCAAAACCAGCGACTTCCAACCGTGGAATATTAAACGCTTCCACAATCCGTTTGATGGGTTGAATCATCGATTTGATATCTTCGGGCATTTCATCTCGGTGTGCTTTGTAGGCTTCAAATTCTTCTTGGCGCATCGTTGAGCCACCTGGAGGATCAAAAACAACAGCAATGTGTGTAGGTTTTTCTGTTTTCAGGATATCAATGAGCACATTGGTAAAGCCAAACGCGGCGGAGGTGTTTTGTCCTTGCGAGTTTATCCTTGGGTTTTTAGCAAAAGCAAAGTAGGCACGATAAATCAGTGCATAGGCATCCAACAAAAATAGTTTACGGGGCGAGTCAGCAGATAGCATAAGGGAAATTTAGTGCCCGAAGATAGTGTTTTGAATTTGAAAAAAGAAACGAAGAATTGGATCTACGAAACAATTTTGGAAAACAACCAACACAAGCTTATCGAGCCTGTCGAGATAAGCTTGATTCGACAAGCTCATCAAGCTCGTATGGCTTATCGAGCTTGTTTTGCTGATTGAGCTTGTCGTGCTGATTGAGCCTGCCGAAATCAGCCGTTTTTACTCCTCGACAACTCTTTAAGTTTTTGGAGATCTCCATTGATCAACGCTTCCTTTTTCTTGTGACTCCAACCTTGTATTTGTTTTTCTCTGTAAAACGCCCAATCTATTCGTTCAAAAATTTCAAAATAAACAAGCTCTACTGGTAAGTGCTTTTTGGTAAAATTAGCTCCTTCACCACTTTGGTGTTGGTTCAATCTTCTTTCTAAATTTTTCGTGCTACCGGTATAGAATTTATCATTTGCACATTTTAAAATATACATGGTTGGTTTTGACATACTTGAATTTACGAGAAATAATTGAAATCGCCAAGCTTGTTTCGATAAACTCAACAAGCTTATCGAGATTTACATACCGAGTTAATCGAGGTATGTCGAGATGAGCTTGGTGTACTGATTGAGCCATTCTTACTTATCGAGCCTGTCGTGCTTATTGAGCCAGTCGTGCTTATCGAGCCTGTCGAGATAAGCCTGCCGATTGTAGTCTGAGCCTGCCGAAGACTACTTCACCAAAGCCCGCAAAAAAAACTATTTATTTTATGTGTATTT
>CAMBBW010000127.1 GCA_945863425.1 Lishizhenia tianjinensis | reverse complement strand
CACAATAAAATATAGAAACGTATGAATTGGCAAGTACAAAACAATCGCTTAACGAAGCAGTTTACATTTAAAAATCAGACCCAGTTAGCTCATTTTTTGCTTCAAGTTGCCAAGCACTCCGATAAAGTTCAGCACCATCCAGATGTTTTTATTTTCAATTGCTCAAAAATGAAAATAGAATTATTTACGCATGACAAAAATGAAATTACAGCATTGGATTATGAATTGGCGACATTCATCGATATGATAAAAATAGAAGATTTGTAGAACTGAAAGAAACAATCAATACTCCTCCTCCTTTTAAGTTGAGGCATTCTTATTTGTATTGAGTCGGATATCAGGAAGGGAATTTAGTTGAAGGTATAAAATTAGCCTACTTTTTGTCCATTACGCCAAAAAATCGGATTTTTATTAGTTGCGCAATAACAAAAATCCCCCTAGAAGCTAGGAGGATTTATGATTTCTAAGGTGAGTGAGATTAATTTTTCACGATTCGGAAGGTTTTGCCTTTGAGTGAAACTAAATAAAATCCTGAAGAATATTCACCCATATTTATTTCGACTTGACCTGCAGAAACATTTTGTTCCACTAAAATGGCTCCTGCCAAAGAACGGATTTGAACAACCGTATTTTCATTCACTTCAAAATGAAGGATGTCTGTAACTGGATTTGGATAGAATACTATATTGTCCATTTCATTATTCGATAAACCAAGGTCGCACAATGGATTGTAAACTTCTCCCGGTGATCCATCAGGACAACCTGCAAACCAATTATACCCATCGCACATGTTACCTGTAGTTGAAAGCAATTCGAGCGTTTTACCTAATCCATCTGCTTCTAAAGGCCAAGGTAATTGATTGGAGTAATTCACTGAAAAAATCATTCGATTTGAAGAATTATAAATGTGAATACTTTCTGTGGACCCCAATCCTATTCCCGTTGGACCAACAACATTTAAAACGTTTGGATGAACGCTAGCAAACAACACTAAATCTTTTGCAAAAACCAAGTATTCATTTGGATTTAATAGAGTTCCTGCCGGTATAGAATAAACAATGTTCATACTAGCATCTGTAATATACCAATTGGATAAATCAACCGCTTGGGAGGCTAAAGAATGGATTTCAAACCAATCTCCTGCATCAGAGGTTATTGCTGACTTGTAATTAATTTCAGAAATTAACAGAGTAGAATCACAAGGAAAATAAGCTTCCCCAGGAGAACCGCCTACACAACCAGCAAACCAAGCATTTGGATCGTTTGGTGCTTGAGGAGCTCCTTCAAATTCTAATGTTCTTCCATCACCATCAGTTCCTATTGGCCATGGTTGAGCGGTTGTATAAGTAATATGTAAAACCTCGTTGTTGTTGTGGTCTTTCAGAAATATTGTTTCTGATGTATTGTTAAAAGAAAAACCTAAGGGGCCAGTATAATTTGTTATGATTGGGTATTGCGCATGAAATAATGCTGTATCTCGGGCTACCACAAAATATCCGTTCGCCGGAATTTTTGTATTCAATGGAAAGGTGTAGTTATTAAAATAAGAACTATCGGAAATTGTCATTCCTCCAATATTTAATTCAACTCCTAATTTGTTATGTAATTCAATCCAGTCATCACTATCGATAGAATTTTCGGCATTTACCATTACTTCGCTAATTTCTATAGCATCAGAAACTGCATTTCCTGTAAACCAAGCTGTAAAAGCGGCATTAACGGATGGCGTAATTGCTAAATCGGCTAAATAATTATTCGTTGAGAACAGCGAATTTGGGCCCCAATGATTAAAGGTATATCCGGGATTAGGAATGGCAGTAATTTTAACAGGAACTCCTTTAAAGTAAACTCCTGACCAAGGGTATTGTATTTCACTTGGTTCGATTGTCGAAATGTGTATTCTACCTGCTCCTGCGGGTTGAACATCAAGCGTATAAGTAACCTGACCAGCTAATGTAAAATGACTTTGTACAACATTTCGTGCCCCTGTTATTCTACTCTGGTTCCAAGCCAACATGTTGGTCATTGTATTTAGAAAGTTAGTCATATTTCCACTCCAGCGTGTATGATGTCTTGGAATCCAAGGTGCCACTTCATTTATCATCGAATTACCAACGTTTTGCACATTTCCTTGTTGCCAAGTAGTATTGATTAAGTCTGCATATCGATTAATGAAATAATTCAAATATTGAGGATTTGCTAGAAGTTTAGCACAAATCATATCCATATGAATAAAGGTATTATTTGTAGCATGGGAAATAAAATTGTCGTTTGGTGTTGGCCCATATAAACCATAACCAAAATCTAGGTCCATTAGCATCATTCTCCATTTTTCACCTGGTACATTCCAGTATTTGATGTTATTTGCTTGAGTATTACTCCAATCCCCATTTCCATAATAGGTTTCCGCAATTATATAATCTGTGAAGTTTTGTAGGTCAATTAAGGAATCTGCTAATGAATAAAAGGTTGGACTTGCTGGATCTGCTCCAGTAATTGAATTGTACATAGGCCAGAAATTATCCAAAGTACCGTCATTTGCTTCTATTCCTACTTGATAATTTTCTGTTAGTACGGTTACACTGTCTGATGGAAAACCATGATTGTTTTCAATATAGTCATTATTCAATGTTTCTCTCAGCTCATATTCACCAAAATATTGCCCGTTCAGAAAAACAATTACTGGGGTATATCCCATATAATCATTATATGTTCCTTTCGTCAATCGTTGCATAAAAGCATCTCTCATTCGAGTACCACCATAATCATTTCCTCCGTTTCGAAGATTAAAATCCTTGAATTTTGTAATAAATGGTTTGTCTGGTATTAAAGGGAAATTAATTTTATTCATGCCATAATCATCACGACACTTCACCCGAAAGCTTTTTTGAGGTTGAGCCCTCGACCATCCTCCGTGAATCTTCAATCCAATGGCACCTTCAAATTTTTGCAGACTATCTGTTGCCAGATATTCTATGTAAGAGTATCGTTCCCAATCTTCCCAGAAATTAGCTCCAAAATATGGATAATTTGGGTTGTAATCATTTGGGCCAAGTACATAAATACCTGTTTGTGTATCATACAAATTCAACGAATCTGATGAAATTGAAATTACGGGTAATCCGATATAGGCTTCATTAATTAAAAAGGTATTCTTTTCGACCAAACTAGGAAGTACTAAATTAGCCGGATCGAAACAACGTGCAGAAATGATTGTTGTTGCAGCAATGTTTATTGAATCAGTATACAATGTAGAATTAGCCGTTGGAATGTCCCCATTGGTAGTAAATCGTATTTGCGCATTGGGATCTATACTGGAAAGAGCAATTTTGAATCCGGAGGCATAAATTCCAGCAGGCTTTGAGATAAGAGGTTTGCTTAAATATGCCGTAAAACAGGTTACATCATTTGTGTCAGCAGGTGTAGGATTTGGACTAATGCACCAAGAAGTTGAATTAAAATCATATGAATTATTTACAGGGAGTAATGGAATTGTTACTTGCGCTAATGCAATTCCTCCGGCAGAAGTAAGAGACAACTGATCTGTTGAGTTTAGCGTGAAGTTGGTGTGCCATGCATCAGTAGCAATTAAATTCATCCAAGAAAGCGTTGGAGAAAAAGAAATAGTTGAACTGGCAAATCCAGCCGCTAAGTATGCATTACTTGTTAAATCCGTTGAATTCGCCGCCGCATTATGTACTTGAATAGCCAAAACATTTTCACCTACTACCAATAAATTGGATAATTGGGATAAATTAATTTCAAAAGCATCAATTGCCAATCCTTGATATCCATTTGCTTCATGGCTGGTGGCAAAAGTATTGAATGGGGTAATTGCGCCTACCGTTCCTATGTTAGCTCGGGCTATTTCAACACCGTTGATATAAGCTACAAATCCATCATCATAATCCATGTATAAGATTAATCGTTCGATATCACTTATATTTGTTAGTGTAAACGACTTTCTTAAATAAACACTAGTAGCACTCGTAATGGTTGTTCCGTCATCTCCATCTCCAAATCCAAAACCGCCGGCTCCGGTTAGCCAGCCGCTTAATATTGCGCCGGGAGCTCTCCAACTAGGATCTGGTTCCGTTGTTGGTATGATGTAATTCCATGATTCATTGGCATTTATTATTGATTCATAATGATCAATAGTTGGAATTCTATTCTTACCGCTTGCAAAAATTAATTTGTGTTCACCGCTGGCTAGTGTATAATTTGGGCAAAGCCATTTAAATGGCATCAATGGATCGTCACTCAAACCATAACCGGTAATATCTACAGCATTGGCACTTAAATTGCGTATTTCAAACCAATCTTCATACGAATTATCTTCATCGGCAATAGTGCTGATATTGGTAACAGAAATCTCGCTTAATTCCACTTGAGCAAACAAAATAGGGGAGGATAAAGCGATTAAAAACAAGGTCAATACTTTTTTCATCAATCTAAAATTTTTACTAAGGTAATCTTAATTTAACATATAATTAAACTAATCATTCTGAACCAAGTGATGAAACTTCAAGAGTTTGATGCAAAAAAAATTAACATTTCGTTATTCGAATAATTCAATCATTATCTTTCCTTTAGAAAAATTTGGTAAATGCATCATTTCTGAAATGGTGGCGTGAACATCAATAAGGGATCTATTTTGTGAGAGTTGTACGTTTTTTTTAAAATCTGGTCCAGCGGCAAAGAACATCAGGTGTCTACATCCATCACAATCGTCTCCATGATGTTGAAAATTACTTGTATGTCTGCCGTGATCATTGGTAACAAAAAGTGTTGTCTTACCAGCCATTTCAGGATCTTGTTGTATTAAATTCCATAATTGATAGATATAATAATCGCTTGTTTTGATGGCAGATAAATAGGCGTTCCAGTTGTTTTGATGTCCGAAATAATCTGGGTCTTTCAGGTTAATTAAAAGTAAATTTGGTTTGTGCTTATTTATAGTTTTTATCGCGTGACACATTGTGATTGAGTCACTTCTATATCCTGTATTAATTCCATTTATTCCACAATCTGTTTTGGGTTGGTAAATATCCTTCCATTTATTTTGCTTGCAGTTACTCAATACTTCCAATTTATCCTTACTCGAAATTATCCATGCGCTGTTTAATAAAAGAGGATATTTTTTCAACCAATCCTGAAAATATGAATGATATGTTGGCAGTTCTAGACCAGAATTATCTAAATTATTTTCGTAATACCCAGTTGTAATTGCAGCGTGTCCGTTTGTTGTATTTGTGGTCCCTGCATTATAAAAAGAGGTGTTTATTACTCCCGTATTTTTGAGATAATTTGCCATATAAGGGATATGCACATGCAACGAATCCCCCCATGTTTCTGAATATCTCGCACCGTCCATTACTACTACAATACAATATGCAGTTTTGTAGTCATTTTCTTTTACTTTATCCTTGTTACAAGAGATTAAAATGAGTAAGAATAATAGTGCCGGTAATTTATGGAGCATAGGTAAAGTTAAGAAAAATTGAAGGCTAAGAAAATTTAAATTACAATTCAATTATTTATAATTCCCTAATCTCAACAAAGGGTATGTATAAGATATCTTCAATTGGTGCCCTTTAATATCCCCGGTATTTTTAAATGGTAAATTATAAGCATATGCCAAATTTAGCAGTCCATAGTTTATGCCAATTTCAGGTTTCCAAAACCAAGTCTTAGTCCCTAAATTTGAGTTTGTGTTTATGCCAAATTGAACAAGGTTTACTTGTAAAAGGGTTCTAAATTGAAAAGTATAAAATAAAAACTCGGAATTACCTCCTTTATATTCTTTTAAAAATGATACTCCGTAATAGGACACTCGGAAACTTTGCATAAATGGATTAACTTTATTTGTATTATCCAATGAAATATCAACACCTTGATAAAATCCATTTCTAGTTCCAAAGGAAGTATAACCTAGGTTTAATCCGTCATAACTATCAAAAAGATGAAAAGGACCAGCTTTTTTATGGTCATCAACATAGATTTTAGCAATATTCAACCAATCTTTATCTTGAATGCCATTGAGATTATCATCTAAATACCAACTGACAAATTCTTTGTCTAATGCCTCTTCTGATTTATTTTCTTCAACCTTTTCCAAGGCACCCACATTTTGAAATTCGGACATTCTTCTTTGATGAAAATACGTTTCAATTGCAGAATTTGGGTTTCGCGCTATTAAAGTGTCAATAAAAGAACTAAACTCTATTAAATCCTTGGTAGTTAATTCTTCATAATCATTCATTTTTTTATCAGGGTACATAGCAATCAAATTATGCAGAATAACATCATATTTTCTGTTATCATTCCTATAGGTTGATAACATCGCTTTTAAAAAAACATAGTTTTTGTCAAAATATTCAGGATTTTTCCATTTCTGAATTGGAAGGTTGTCAAACAACGAATCATTGAAATTTTCCAATGATTTATCACTACCAATTCCCTTGCAAATAGGGCATGCAGATAACCGAATATTCTTATCGAACAATGGGATTCCTAACCATGACTTTTGAGCTATGGATAGATTTGTAGCAATAAACAGTATCAAAACAGAAAGAATAATAATTTTCATGAATTTTAATTTAGGATCTAAAATTAGCTAATTTCTCATTTGCCTTCAAAGAAAGTTTATCTGTAGTTCTTTTTAGTGCAAAAATGAATGTTTGTTTTGAAACGATAATTTTATAATTTCCCTATGTTGAGAATAACAATTCTATATGTACTGTAACTTATCATTGATGCTGATGGCATCTTCCGTTTGCATTGGTTGTATTGCGTCTGCAACGTTCCCTTTTTTTTGTTATTCCACTGCATTGTACACCATTTGTGCTTGAAGAATAGGATTTACCGCTAGTTTTCCACGACCAGCAGGAAATACAA
>CAMBBW010000126.1 GCA_945863425.1 Lishizhenia tianjinensis | reverse complement strand
CAAAACTAAACGAAATAGAGGGGCATGGTTTGAATTAGACCGAAGAGATTCAAGTACTGAAAAAAATGTATACAAAAAAGACAATATGGTTTTATGCTGTTATTTTTGTAACAACCATAAAAGTGATGTGGTTTCATCAAATGACATGAGGCTATATTTCGGCAAGCAAATGTTTCTGTTTTTAATAGACAAATATGAATCAATTATAAAATCTAAATAAAAATAAATATGTACTATTTTTACATCAACTACCCAAATTTCAAAGATCGAACAATTTTAATCCATCATGGTGATTGTGGCCAGTGTAAAGATGGCAATGGCATGTTTGATTCAGGGAGCAATGAAAAAGGCTTTTGGGCCGGGCCATTCAAAGAATTTAGTCATGCTGATGAAGCATTGAAAAGTTTGATAAAACTTTTCAATTATCAACCAGAAATTGGTATTCACTCATGTTGTCAATAAATACCCCAACCCTCCCACCACGCCTCACCCAAAAAATCCAAGCAGTTCAATCTGAGGACGATGCTTACGCAGCGGATGAACTCGTTGAATTAGGCGAAGAAATTCTGTCGCAACTGGCTGCGATGGGCATTGCCGTTTACTTGCAACAGGCTAAACAAAAAGATGTATTTAATGACTTTTTGATTTCCTTATTTTTGTCAAATGGACATGCCTACAACGCAGGACCATTGTATCGTTGGGCTGCGAATATGATCAAAGATGCGGAAGGAACCACGGCTGAGTTTTTGAAGCCCTTTTTCTGGCAAACTAAAGATGGTAAAGAAGTATTGAACGAGGAAATTCATCATTTGGCAAGTTTGCGGAATGCCGTGATGCATGGCTTTTTTGTGTTGCCGCCGGAACGTAATCGGGAAGAGACAAAAAAAATGGAAGCGATACTACAGTCCATGGAAGGTGCAAATTTATTTCAAACCTCTTTCGGAATTTTTCATTTTATCGACCAACAAGGATTCAATGGACATTGGAATATTTCAACAGTTGAATCTTGGGACCTGTTCGACAAAAATTTTCCATTTGGGAAATTAGCGGAACGTGTTGCTCACGAGTATGCGCCAAGTTTTCGAGCGGAAGAAGATCAATTTGCGGGCGAATCGATCACTCATTTGGATACAGTAAAAGTGGAGATGCAACAACTACTTGAAAAAGGAAAAGGAGCACTCATCTCTTGGTATCGTCCTGGAAGTGAAATGGGTGAACAGGCCTATCGAACTTTCGTGCAAACACTTGACAACAACATGTACTTTCCCATTCACTTCGCATTGCATCCCAAAGGGGCAACATTTACGGCTTCCTTTTTGGAACAGGAGTTGGGGAAAGATCTACACCGCTTAAGTTCGGATGAGAAAGCATTGAAAGATCCAATTAAGTTTTTGAAAGCACAAAAGGACAAATTGGCTAAAAAACCTGTAATCATTTTACATGATGTTCATTTAGCCTTGTTTAGTCCGAATCACTTAACCAGTTTATTTAATGCGCTGTATGACTTGGATGTTCCTGTTTTGGCAACGGCATGGCATTATCCGTATTTAAAGCGTTTTTTCAATGCTTCAATGAATTTGAATGAAGCAGGAACGAAAACCGAGGAACAAGTCCTTTTTTCCTTGGAAAACTACCTGCGATTTAAAGGTCCAAACGCCGAACAAGCCAACGAAAAAGAGGGTTTCGAATTGCTTAAACGCATCACCTTGGATGTATTCGAACGATTAGAACTGAACCAGGAAATTGTGGCAAGACGCTATGCAGATGAGCACGAATTTCCGATCGAATTCGTTCATGAAGCATTCAACATTTTGAGTCCGTTTTATCAAATTAAAAGTGAGCAATTTAAAGAAGATGAGTTGGATGAACTATATGGCTTCCCAAAAACCATCGAAGAAAGCTCTCGGATTTTTCTAACTTTAGTACGCAGAGATATTAAACTAGAATACAAACATAAGGTGCTTGCGAATGAATCCAATCTATAATTACCACGAGCGTTTTTTAGCGCTGAAATCAGAAAAGGGAATCCAAGCTGAATCGGAAGTCATCCTGCAGCTAATCGAATCAGATGCCGCTGGATTGAATAATTATTTCATGGCTGCATTGGGCATGAGTACTTTAATTTTACGCTTCGGATCAGTCATACAATTGTGTCAAAAATTTGAGGACTTGGATGAACATGGAGATGCCCTTTTTCTAAAGCAAATTCTTGATAATTTGAGGGAAAGTTTACCTTCAGATACAAGTTGGAAAAATCTTTGGACGCTATCCGCAACTGATGACAACTGGATGGCACCAGTTGTCAAGCCTAAAAATGGTGAAGCGCTCTTAAATCGCTTTATTACCTTTCGAAACCGCTATGTTCACCAGTTGATTCGCCTAGAAGCTTCCTTTCTTCCTCAAATAGCATCTGCGGTTTCCTTGTTTGATGAAATGGCGGAATTAACAAGACTTTTTTCGGGAGGAAATCTGGTATTATCTGAAGGGAAATTTACTTGGCAACAAAACGAACAAAGAATTGCCTTATACCCATACGTGCAGCCTGGTCAACAAGGCGAAGATCCATACATCTTTCAAGGCTTGTATGATAATAAGTCTCAAGCACATTTGTTGAATTTGCGCTTTGGGGATGAAGATATACAAGCGGCAAGCGAACACCTTGAACCAAAGTTTAATCCAATAAAAGAAGCGATTAGAGGTGGTGCTGGACAGGTCTTTGATCATTCGGAACGAATCGCTTATTATCAATCTTGTTTTGTGGGAAGAGATCGCGAAAAACGGGCGATTCTTGACTTTTGTTCCGGTGACGGTGACCAAAACATTCTTTGCATCAAGTCTCCTGCAGGAATGGGGAAAGGTGCATTGATTGCAGATGTCATTGAACAATTAAAACAAGATAAAACGCAGGTATTGTTCCATTTTTGTGGAGCCGGAATCCAAAATAGTTTGCATGCAACCTTGTACCATTATATTTTGCAGGGGCAACGTCAACAGTATTGGGAGCAAACCGATGAAATAATTCAACGCAAACTGGAGCGATTGCCGTCTAAATATATCGATGTGATACACTTATTTCAATCACTTGTTGCAGAAAATCTGAAGTTGCAGAAAAACAATACTTCCGGAAATCTCGTCCTTTTAATCGATGGTCTTGATGAAGCACAGGTCGCATATGCTCAACTCAAAATTTCGGATTGGTTTTATACCTATAACGAAAAGGAAGAACCAGAAGAAGACTGGAGAAGTCCGAGTAACATCAGATGGATATTCACTTACCGTTGTGATTACGATGGCAAAGAATCCTTTTACCAATTTCCCAAGATGAAAGAGTGTGCCCAAATCGATTTAGTGCAACCCTTAAAAGGTCTTTCTCCTGAGGCTGTGGATGAAGCATTTAAAGATATTAAGGTGTCTGATGAATTTATAAAAACGGTGATTGAGAAGGCGGAAATTAGTTAAATCTCAACATTGTACAGACTTATTTCTATTTTCTTTAAGAGTTAGTTTTAAACTTTTGCTATATTCGAAATAAAATAGAAGTTATGAATGAAAGAGACATTGAAAAAACATACACCAAGGAAGAATTTGTAAGTAAGTTAAGAAGACTAGCAGATTGTATTGAAAAAAATGAAAACTTCAGAATTTCCGTCGCAGGAGAAGCACTTTATGTTCCAGATAGAGCAACCTTTTTAATCGAACACGAGCGAAGTGAAGGTTCGCACGAGCTTGAGTTTCAAGTGAAGTGGGCAGATTAAGAATTAACTTTCGAATACTAAGTGAAACACATATAGCATCGGTTGGATTTTAATCTACCAAAGCAGATATAAAATAACTTTTCAAAAATAGACATATGGATACGGATATTAATTTGATGAAATTCGAAATTGATCGATTAAAACATGCTTATCTCGACTTAAAGGAAGAAATGAATTTGCTAATTAGTGATCAAAAAACTGCAAGTATGACTCGTAAGCGCGGAGCGCTTGCTACTGCCGGTGTTACGTGTGAATCGCTTTTAAAATTTGTCTACAAAAATGAAGGGCTAGAAAATGGAGGTAGACCTGCATCAACCATGATGTTGGAGGATTTAATTCAAAAGCTTAATGTTGTATTTCCTGCCCATGTATTGATAAATATCAGGACTATTCAAGCATGGAGAAATATGGGGGCTCATGACAAAGGCGACTTTAGAGAAATTGATGATTTCACTATTTCGCAAGTTGAACAATCTTTAAATAGTATTGTACTGTGGTTTTTTAATACTTATTTAGATAATAATCTAATACAAACAGAGAGTATAAATCTAACGACTCAAAATGAAAAAATCATTTCAAATAATTCAAAAGAAAATACTCTAGAATTTTTAAAAAATAAAAATGTCGACCATATTAAAATAGGCAATCAAATATGGATGTTAAATAATTTAAACGTTACTCAATTTCAAAATGGAGATTTAATAGCAGAAGCAAAAACAAAGAAAGAGTGGAATGATGCAAGTAAGAAAAAAATACCAGTTTTTTGTCATTATAAAAACTCATTAGAGTTCAGCGAAAAACATGGAAAATTATATAACTGGTATGCTCTGAATGACCCAAGAGGACTAGCTCCAATGGGTTGGGTTTTACCGACGAAATTAGACTTTGATAATTTGATTTTAATTATTAATAATGATGTTCAAAGCTTTTCGAAGTTTTCTAATTTTTGGAAAAAAGATGATGAAGATTTCGGAAGGAGGTGTTTTGGAGATTTTGAGGAAAATAAAATAGGAGATACATTTGTGTATAGTAGATTATGGTCCTCAACTGAAAATAGACCTTATCAAGAAGCTTATGCTTTTATTTTTGGAGAAGATTTTCAAGGGGAAATCTTTTATGAAATTACTGAATCACCTAAAAACCATGGTTTTAGTGTAAGATGTATACTTTGTGAAGGATAATTTCTTTTGGAAATTTTGTAGCCTTCCCATAATTCAGTCTTAGTAAATATATTATTTTCGCCACTTTCTAATTAGTTGTTTTTTCTTTTCGGGAAATAAATAAGATAAAATGGGGAAAGCAATAATAAGTGTGAAAATGAAAACAACGGAATAAAATAATCCCATACCCCAAGAAATATTAACGCGCACACTTTCCATCAATTCAACGGCAGGCTCTACACTTCCGATTGAAGACACTAATCCAACAATTCCTAATAAGGTACTCATTCGGTTTTGCTGATCTTCTTGAATACTTTGAGAAATTCGATTTATGCGTTCTTCAAATTTCTTCAATTCCTCCTCAATATGCATTGTTTTTCTATGTTTTTCAAAAATCAAATTTGGAAGAAAATTGTATGCAACCGGATTGATATTATATTCATTCAAAAACTTTTCAAATTTATCTCGAGTCTTCACTGTATCTAAGCGCATTTCGTTATTATAACGATAAAGGTTGTATTTAATAAACAAATTGAATAAATAGATCCTGAAATATGTTTGTTCATAAGTAGAAAATTGGGATTCTGAACTCAATATACCATATCCAACGGTTGTGAATGTATCAAACAAGGGCAGCATTGCAAAATTATTGAATGCTGAAATTTTATCTTCAAGTAACAAGTCATAATAAGATTTACTTGGTGAATAATGAAATTTGCCAGATGCAGAACCAATAGGCGCCACACAACCTAAATCATATAACAATTCGTCAATTACTTTTTGATCAATTTGTTCATTCTGTTCTAAATCTATAACCGTAAAAAGTTTAAATTTAGATCCAGAATATTCATCTACTGGTATAGGTTTCTCATTCCATTTAGAATAAATTTTTATCCCATTCAAAATTTCATTCTCCACCCATTTCACCCATAATCCCTCCTTATACCCTTCTATTTCTGAAGAGAAATTTCTAGCAAAAAATGTAATATCTGATATTTCCTGCAGACCCAATTGTAATGTTGAAAAAGATAAGCTAAAAAAATGCAGACCATTAGGAAAAAGAAACAACTCTGCTTGATCAACAGAAACAGTAGTTTTTGATTTAATCTCATTTGAATTGAAATCTCTTTTCAAAAAGGTAACTGATTGATTTATTTCTTTTATTAAAATTCGCGAGGCTGTTTCATTATTTTCTTTTTTAAAAAAAATATCTCGAAATTCTGGGTACCAATAATTTTTATGGAACTGTTGTGCAGAATCGTTAATAATTTCTGATTTGTAGCCCTTAGTTATAAAATCTAATTCAAGTCGATTAATATTTTCCGATTCAAAATCCCTGTAATTTTAATAATTGAATTACTTACTTCAAGTGCTAGTTTGTTCATACAGTATTTTAATATTAACGGCTAATACACCATTAAAGCGAAAATAAGAATAATTTAAATAAAATCATATTATTTGGAATAACTCATTTTTTCTTCAATCAATACCCTCAAATTACTACAGCCCCACCCTACCTAACCTACCTTCCTCGCATTCAAACAATTTTTTTTACCTGAAATTTGGAAAATCCAAAATGATTTTATATATTTAAAATTATCACATCTAAATAACGGAATTAAACCAGTCGCTGCGAGGCGTCCTTGGAGAGTATTCACTTTTAAGTCCGTTATTTATGAAAACAAAAATTAATGTAAACAGGTATTTATTTCACGTTTCCCATCCTATTCATAGGGAAGAAATTTTAAAGTTTGGGTTATTGGCTTTTGAAAAAGAATATTCAATTATTCCTACAGGGGTATTTGCGCATAATATCTTGAGTGAGCCATCCTTTGATTGGTACCCATTTGATTATCCCTTCGAATCAGACTATGAATTAGGAAAAATGTATGGAGGAAATGTTGTTAAAGCTTATGATTATTGGAGAATTGATACTCAAGTGATTGATAATAATTGGTATACTGATTATGCTGCACAAAACGATTTTGCTGATTTTTTGGGCTATAA
>CAMBBW010000125.1 GCA_945863425.1 Lishizhenia tianjinensis | reverse complement strand
TATTCCGCTCTTCGATTTTTTTGATTTCCTTCTAACTCCTGATGAAAAAAGGAAGCATGTTCACCTAAATATTTCTGAATTAAATAATATGTGATATAATCTTTCAGTTTAATTTCCCCCTGATATATACCATTTTCCAATTTTAATTGATCAAATTTCCATTTTAAACTATCCATAATGCGCAATAGCGATTTTAAACGGGCATTTGATGTATCTCGTTTTTCTAGTCCAATGTAATAAACCTGAGGCATTTCAAATCTCAGTGCTGTCGTTTCCACTTGATCCAATTCGAAAGTTTGGTCTTCTTTTTCAAGTGCTTTTTGAGCGATTCCAATCCAATAGGCAATGGAATCTCGTTTTAGCAGCATTGCTTCCCACGATTTAAAAGGAGCAGATTGAGGAATTTGTGTATTTGCATTTAACTTAAATTCCTTTTGCTCTTTTGAACTGAATTTATCCCAACCAATTACATCGTTTTTGTTGTCCGTGCAACCAAGTTTGTATTTTTTGGAAATAATCGTAGTTCCAGCGGCATTTTGAATTTTCCACTCGCCATTTCGTACTCCTTTATCATAATATCCCGTGGTAAGATTTCCGGATAGTGTATCTAATTCAAATAATTTATCATGTAATCGACTATCAAGTAATTCTTTCTTTGAAAATAAAATGCCTTTTGTGCTGTATTTCTCATCAACTCTAAGGTCATTCGTTATTTCCATCCTTGATTTTATACCGCCTGAGCTGTAATAAATTAATGCTTTTTGATAAATTTCTCCTTTCCCTTGTTTGGTAGTGTTTTCAGAAAGTAAAATGCCAGTAGAAGTCCATGTTTTTTGCTCATCGAAACGGGTATTATCTTTTATTATATTTTGTCGATAGCGCTCCATTTGACCATTTTGATAATAACTCACATAATTGGTGTCTGCATTTGGTAAGTTGTTTAGTATTGATTTTAATTGACGATTGTCATAATATAATTTTTCATATTGTAATAAACTAACGTTAGTCCAATTCATTTGTGAACTCGGTGAAAACATACAATAGCGCATGACATTACCATTCTCGTCCCATTTAGTAAGAATTCCTCTTCCGTCTTTTTCGATATATTTCTCTTCGATTTTTATTCCGTAATCATTCCACGTTGTCTCTTTTATTGCAGCGAAAGGATTCATGGCATTTTGATCAAATGTTGATAATTGAGTTAACCTTCCTTGAACGTTGTAAACTTCCCAATTTCCATCTTTTAAATTGTTCCTATACATTCCTTTTACATGCACTTGTCCGTTATAATGATAACTGATCCATGAACTATCTAGGTTTCCCTCTTTGTAAGTTCCGCTCGACTTTAATTTACCGTTAGCATGAAATTCTCTGGATGGACCATCTAATAAATGAATGGCATCTAGATCGTACGTGGAAAGTGTATTGAAATGTTGCTCCAGGATAAGGTTTCCTTTTTCATCAAATTCTTCGTGTTTTCCGTATGGAACAATTAAACTGGTGTAACCAAAAGCATCAATGGTATGAGGCGGGTTTTCTTTCAAATGAAACGAATCAATTTCAGATAATTTAATAAAAGCATATTCTTTTCTAAAACGCAAAGGTCCATTGTGATGATATTCGGTGATAATGCTTCTTCTTCGCCGATCCTTATCTAAATAAAAACGCCAATGATTCACCAAAATTCCTTTTTCATTCCATTCTTCTAGTGTTCCAAGTTCGTTTCCAAGAATTGGATTATGATTCATTTTCGTTCGTACTCGCTTTTGTTCAGATTGATATTGATTGAAAAAATTGAGTTCTTCTTCAACTAAAAGACCATTTTTAAACACCCGCTTTTCGTATATTTTGCCATTTTCACTCATTTCACAAACCCCATCTCTAGTCGTACGCATATCGTCTTGAAAGTAGGTTGAGAACAAATAATGCCCTCCTTTTTTGTTGTAATAAGTAAAATTACAACGCTGGGAAAAATGTAATAGCGGAAATAATAACCAAAAGAGAATTGCAATTTTTTTCACAAACTGAATGTACAGCTTAAATCTTAAACCGTTCACATAAAATACAAAAAACATAATTAATAATCAAGAATATAATGATTAAAAAATAACCGTAAATTAGTTTGTTATATAATCAAAAAAAATAAAATGTTGGTAAAATCTTATTCTTCGGCGGTTTTTGGAATTAATGCAACAACCATAACTATTGAAGTGAATCTTGGAATAGGTGTTAATTTTTATTTAGTTGGTTTACCTGATAATTCGGTGAAAGAAAGTCAGCAGAGAATTAAAGCGGCTTTTTCAAATAATAATTTAAAATTTCCGGGTAGAGAAATTACGGTCAATATGGCCCCGGCAGATATCCGAAAGGAAGGATCTGTTTTTGATTTACCAATTGCAATTGGAATATTGGCTGTTAGTGAGCAAATACCTTCTGAATTATTGTCGGATTATCAGCTTATTGGTGAATTGTCATTGGACGGAAATATCCAACCTACCAAAGGGATTCTACCCATTGTTTTACAAGCAAAAAAGGAAGGTTTTACTGGAATTATTCTTCCTAGTAGCAATGCCGCAGAAGCGTCAGTTGTGGATGGTATTGCAGTCTATGGTGTTTCAACCCTTGATGAGGTGATTTCTTTTTTCAAAGATCCAACAAGTTTAAGCCCAACACAACCTAACAGCCAAGAACAATTGGGTTCTGTGGCAAATCTCTTTGATGTAGATTTCAAGGACGTAAAAGGACAAATGCAAGTGAAACGTGCTTTTGAAATAGCGGCTTCCGGGGGTCATAATATAATTCTCATTGGCCCACCGGGTTCAGGTAAATCAATGCTAGCGAAAAGATTATCTACAATTTTACCTCCCATGAGTTTGGATGAGGCGTTGGAAACGACAAAAATTCATAGCGTTGCTGGTAAAGTAAAAAATGATCTGGGTTTAATCACCCAACGACCATTTAGAAAACCACACCATACGATATCGGAAAATGGCTTAGTGGGCGGGGGAAGTTATCCTCAACCGGGCGAAATTTCACTGGCACACAATGGTGTATTGTTTTTGGATGAATTGCCAGAATATAAAAGATCTGTTTTGGAAGTCATGCGTCAACCATTGGAAGATCGGACCGTAACCATTGCGCGTGCTCGATTTTCGGTGGAATATCCTGCGGGATTTATGTTGGTTGCAGCGATGAATCCGTGTCCATGTGGATATTATAATCATCCGGAAAAAGAATGCGTTTGTGTGCCTGGAGCTGTTCAGCGGTATTTAAATAAAATTTCGGGTCCATTAATGGATCGCATTGATTTACATGTGGAAGTCACGCCCGTATCTTTTGATGAATTATCTAAGGATATTCCCTGCGAAGGAAGTTTTGAAATTCGAGGACGCGTTGAAAAAGCACGAACAATTCAAGATCAACGATATTTAACCAAAAATGAAATTCATTGCAACGCTCAAATGAATCGTTCTGACTTTGAGTTGCATTGTCAAATTGATGATACTTCTAAAGAATTAGTTAAAACAGCGATGGTCAAAATGGGATTATCCGCGCGAGCTTATGATCGCATATTAAAAGTAGCAAGAACCATTGCCGACTTGGATTCTTCTATATCCATAGAAAGAAATCATGTAGCGGAAGCAATTCAATATCGTAGTTTAGATCGTGGGAACTGGGGAAATAAGTGATTTATTTAATCACAATTTCTACTCTACGATTTGCTTGTTCCTCGTATGCTTGTTTTGGATTGGGGAAAATAGGTTTCGTATTTCCATAACCTTCGAAAGTCATTCTGGATGGATAAATTCCATTATAAATTAAGTATTTCCGAACGCGTTTTGCTCGTTTTTTGGAAAGTCGAATTGATGATGGCTTATTTATTTTTGATTTGTCATTAACATGACCCTGAATTTCAATGGAAACAGTTGCATTCAATGCCATGAAATCAACTAAACGTTTAAGTTTTTTCTCAGAGCCTTTCATAATGGTACTGGTTCCTCTGTAAAATTCAATTTCTTCAAACTGAGCTGTTGCTCCGATCGTAAGAGGCTCAAGATCAATTGTTATTGTGTCTATTTTACCTGGATTGAATTTATATTCTAAATCCTTTGAAAAATAGCCCCGAACGTCTGTTTTAATGAACGATTTGTTCCCTTTTGCGAGAGTAAGAAATAAATCACTCGTAATATAATATCCATCAACATCCTTAGAACCGGATATCGTTAAATTACCACTAATTGGTTTTTTTGTACGCGCATTTCTTATTCGAATATACGTGTATTTTGAATTCGATTTCTCTCTTAGATCTACTCTTTTTTCATCCCGAATTTCAACCCCATCTATATCTTTTGCGATGTAAGAAAAATCAAAGGTTAGTTTTTCAGTTGATTTTGAGGGCGCAGAAAAAATAAAAACATACATTTTTTTCTCCAAAACATTAAAATCCCATTTGGAGATCGAATCATTAATTTCCTTTAATTTTATCAGAGTGGCTTTGCCAGTAAGAATATCGTTGCAAGGATTTTCCAATGAGGTTTCGAAACAATAAATGGATTGTTTAGATTGCTTTACTGTCATTAAAATGGAACCCAATCCGCCTGGATCAAAATAAGACCAAATTAAATTACGCGAAACAGAATCCTTGGTGTATTTTTCAAATGATTTTAAATCATAACCATTGTTACCAATAAATTGTAGCGTGTAAACACCAGATTCAGTTATGTTTACTGATCCGGAGCAATCGGCAATTGAAATCGTTTTTCTACCAAACAGCTGAGCTTGGTAATTAAAATTAAATAAGATGCAAAAGGCAATAAGCGATACTATTTTTTTCATTCTTACTAGAATTGAAATTAATGTAACGAGTTAATCAATATTTAGTTTCAATTTTCCAGTTATTTCTGAACGGATAAATAAACCTTTCTTAAGTGGAAATAAGTCAATTACATCCATTTTATGAACATTTCCGCTCAAATGTATGTTCTTCTCGAGGTCTTGATTGAGTGATTTTGTAATTTCATGTTTCGCTTCTGTAATGATTGATTTTAAATCTACTTTTGCTTCATATTCTAATTTTTTAGTGATTTGATCGTTAAATAACCATTTTGCTGATTTTAATAATATGCTTTTCGTTTTCAAGTCAAATTGAATGTCATTGAGGTAAATTAGTTGCTTAGTTATATCTAATTTTGGTTGAGCTGAGAAATACAATATTCCTTTTCGTGCTCCACTAAACTGAATGGATAGGTGAATTCTTTTTCCATCTGCCCCAATAAGTTGAATTGAATCTAATCTGATTTTTCTTCCTTTAATTAAAAATTCACTGCCTTGAACGGATTTAGCGACCCATTGATTTAATGAATCATAAGAGGCGAAAATATCCATGTTTAGTTGAAATCCATCTGTTTTTTTAAATTCTGATAAATTAGGTAAAGCAATTGGCTTTGAAATAGGTTTTTCTGTTTGAATAGTTGGGAATGATTCAATTCCAAGATCAAAATACACTTTGTTTTGGTTGAATTTAAGGGTGCTTAATGCAATTTTAGTAGGTGCTAATTTCAGGTATCCATAGGATTCGATAGGGATAATTTCTTGTAATTGTTTCCATGCACTGGCGCAAGTTGACTTGATATCTATTTTTCCTATTTCCTTGTCAATTTCGGTTTGAATGGTTTTCATTTCTTTCCGAATTTCTTTATCTAGGGTAGAAGTAATATCATAATTAACTAGTGTGATTTCGCAGGGATCAATTAAATCTAGTTTTGTTAGGTTTGTAGATGATTTTAAGGTAAAATTAGCAGCCATTTCAAGCTTTGTTGCAAATGAAATTGACGCACTGCGCATGGGTTCCTTAATGCCACATGACCCAAAGAAACGCGGAACTAAACAATTCCCTTCATTGCTAAATAAATTGGTACATTTCGGACAATAGGAAAGGTCAAGGCTATAGGATAAATTGGTCGAAAAATCTAAACCTTGAGCATTAGTTTTAAATAAAATAGGGTCTCTTTTTAATTGATAGGTATAACTCAATCCCTCACAGTTTTTTTCTTTTCCTGAAAATGATGTGGGTATCGAAGATTCAGCTGATTTATAATAACTTTCTAAGGTAATTTCAATTGGGATAGACAAATAAGAAGCTTTTGCCACGCTAATTGGCGGATCGATTATTTTTTCAGAAGGGGCAAGTGGCTCAATAGATTTACAACTTACCAAGAATAGACCAAAGAGAAAAAAAGAATGAACTCTAAAATTAACCTTAGAGATTATGTTTTTTAAAATGAAACTAAATTTCGTTTTCACCTATAATTTGATTCAATAAAAAAGGGAGCCGAAGCTCCCTAAAAATTAGTTCATTTTTGCTTGAAGTCCTTTGTCTAAAGCATCCAAGAAATCTTCGGTAAATACATAATGTTCTCCAGCATTTACTTTGTTTCCGTGAATACAAACAGCCAAATCTTTTGTCATTACTCCAGATTCTACTGTCTCCACACATACTTTTTCGAGCGTATTACAAAAATCGATTAATTCTTGATTTCCATCCAATTTACCTCTAAAGGCTAAACCTCTCGTCCAAGCGAAAATGGATGCAATTGGATTAGTTGATGTTTTTTTACCTGCTTGATAATCTCTATAATGTCTTGTAACGGTCCCGTGTGCCGCTTCTGCTTCCATGATTTCTCCATCCGGCGTAATTAATACGGAAGTCATTAAGCCTAAAGATCCGAAACCTTGAGCAACGGTATCTGATTGTACATCACCATCATAGTTTTTACATGCCCATACAAAATTTCCATGCCATTTCAGTGCAGAAGCAACCATGTCATCGATTAAACGGTGTTCATAAACTATTCCCGCTTCCTCAAATTTCGTTTTGAATTCAGCTTGGTAAATTTCTTCAAAAATATCTTTAAAACGACCATCATATTTTTTCAGAATAGTGTTTTTCGTAGATAA
>CAMBBW010000124.1 GCA_945863425.1 Lishizhenia tianjinensis | reverse complement strand
ATGGCAGAAGCGTTGAGGATATTGGTTTGATTTCTTCTTTTTTCATGGATTAATTAAAGTATGTCGCCCTTGCAGGGCTTCTCTAATTTTGATGATACTTCAACAATGGAAAGGATTCCATCATTGAGCTAGCCCGCCCTTTCAGGGCTATATAGATTGTTATTATGATTAGAAGGTGTTCAAGCTCTGAAGGAGCGAGATATTCAAACATCGGTGTATATCCGATTTTTGACATCACAAGGAAAAGTTACAAGCCCTGGAAGAACGTAATTATTAGTTCCACACATACTTTTCGTTGAATTCTACACCGTGTTTTTCTAAACTGTTCCGTATTCATCTTGAAAAGTACACTAGGGAAAAAATACTAGAACTAAGTTGAACCAATAATTACATTGTTTACATTTTCTTATTCACTAGATTTACGAAAAATAAAATCTATGAAATCAATTCTTACTCTTTTGACTATCTTCCTGACATTTGTAGCTCAGTCTCAAATTCTTAAAAAAACATATCACGACTATCAAAAAACAAAACCTGATGAAGTCTATTATGTAAATGCTCAAGGGCAAAATAATGGTTCATATACGAAGTATAATTATAACGGAGCGAAAGCCGTTGAAGCTACTTTCTTAAATGGCACATTAAATGGACCGGGTAAAGAGTATTACACTAAAGATGGGGCAAGTAAGTTAAAAATTACAGGGTCATACAAAAATGGTGAAAAGCATGGACAATGGATTACCTACACCTATGTTAAATACGGTCAAAGTTATTTTAATATTATTCAAAGCATGATGTTTAACGATAAGGAGGTAGACATTTTTAATACAGGAGTTCAAACTAAGGTTAAAGAAGAAACATTCAATAACGGCAGTTGCACAAAAGAAACCAATTATCATTTGAATGGTAAAGTTTTTTACACCGCCAATTTTGAAAATAGGAGTTATACCGGTGATTATGTTTGTTACACCGATAAAAGTGTTGTTCTTTCTAAGGGTAAAATAGGACCAGGTGGAAAAATGGTTGGTTTGTGGGTTGTTCCAAGAGAAGAAAATGGGGATTGCCCAAGAGATAAGCATGCCATTGGCAATGTTGTATATACTCAAAAGATTAAATTCGATCAGAATGGAAATGTAGATACAAATTATATGAGTAAATCCTATTATTTATCTGGTAAATTGAGGGATTCTGTTAGAGTAATCAACCTAGAATATTTAAGTGGATATGATTATAATGGAATATGGTTTTTGTGCGGGAAAAACAAAAACTGCAAAACTTATTTTAAAGAGATTTTTGATTGGGAATTTTATTTAGCAAGTTATGAAGACCTTAGAAAGGCAGGATTAAAAACAGAACAAGATGCTTTAAAGCACTACAAAGATTATGGTCAATTTGAAAATAGAAAAATGCGATTTAAAAAAGTTTGTTTTGATAATAATGGCAATGAGATAATTTGTAAATAGGCTTAAAGCAATTGAAGAAAAAATCAAAATCATTGAAAATTACCAGTTTGAACCAAAATAATTGATAAATACAAGAATTCAGACGGCATTTTACGATATTTGCAGTAAATAATTTACCCAAATGTCTCGAATTACCACCCTCACCGAGTTTATTCTTCAAAACCAAGCGGATTTTCCCTATGCTACTGGCGAACTTTCACGCATATTGAACGACATTGTCATTGCTTCAAAAATTGTGAGTCGCGATGTGCGTCAAGCTGGATTGGTGGATCATATCTTGGGCGCACAAGGAGAGGTGAACGTGCAAGGCGAGGAACAGCAAAAATTGGATGTTGTGGCAGATGAAGCGTTCATTCGGGCGTTTGAGCAAGGAGGTGAAGTGTGCGGAATTGCATCCGAAGAAAACGATGATTTTGTGGCATTTCAATCTGAATCGGCGAAAAACGGAAAATACGTGGTTCTTTTTGATCCGCTTGATGGTTCGAGTAACATAGACGTGAATGTTTCTATTGGTACTATTTTCTCCATTTATCGTAGGGTATCGCCAGTTGGAACGAAGGCTACGCTGGAAGATATGTTGCAGCCAGGTACTCAGCAAATTGTAGCCGGATATGTATTATATGGTTCTTCCACCATGTTGGTGTACACCACTGGAAACGGCGTGAATGCGTTTACCCTAGATCCATCAATCGGAGAGTTTTGTTTGTCGCACCCCAACATGAGAATGCCTGAAAACGGTCGCTTATATGCGATGAACGAAGGAAATATTTTTGAGTGCGAAGAAGGATTGCGCACCTATATCAATTACTGCCAAAGTCGCGAGAACCAAACCGGAATGCCTTATTCAGGTAGATATATTGGATCTTTGGTAGCTGATTTTCACCGAAACCTCATCAAGGGCGGAATTTACATTTACCCAGATGTGTTGAGTGCTCCTGAAGGGAAATTGCGTTTATTGTATGAGTGCAATCCTTTGGCTTTCATTGCCGAACAAGCAGGTGGATTGGCCACTACGGGTCGCCAACGTATTTTGGAAATAAAACCTGAGCGTTTACACCAACGTGTGCCGTATTACACCGGATCTAAATTGATGGTGGAGAAAGCGATGGAGTGTTTGGAAGGATAGTGTAGATTGCCTTCTACTATTTTTCGTGATTTTGCAGCCCTACCATCTATTGGTTTAATGTTATCTAACTCCGATTCCTTTCGGTTTTTTTCTTCCTCCAGGTCATAATCATCTTGTAGACCCAGCCAAAACTTAGCACTTGTTCCAAAAAATTTAGAACAACGCAATGCCGTATCTGCTGTAATACTTCGATTTCCTTTTATAACCTCAGATATTCGGGTTTGAGGGAGAAATGTTTCCATAGATAAGCGGTAGGCAGAGATTTCCTCGGATGCTTCGCAACTAAAAGTAGGAATCAAAGCTTCATCCATTGAGAAAAAAAGCATCGCTTTTGAAGATCGAAAATTAGTGAAGGAAAATTGAGGAGGGTGACCACCATGATTTTGCTTAACAAAAACTCTTTCTGTTTTCAATTGTTCAGTCTTCTAAATGTTATTTTTACAGAATGAGTGGTTTTGATCAACAAACAGTGCACGATTTAGAATTTCAAGAAATTCGAAATTGGTTAATAAATTTTGCCATTGGGTCAAGTGCCAAACAACGACTGGAAAACCTCTCCCCTTCCAATGACTTTGATGCCATTGAAATTGAATTGATGCGCCTGAACGAATTCAAACAAATCCGAACCATCGGTGAATCTTTTCCTGCCCTTGATTTTGAAGAATTGCAAACCGAACTAAAATTACTCCCCGTAAATAATGCGGTATTGCCCCAAGAAGGGTTTGTGCGCATCACACGCGCCTCGGAATTAGTGAATAGTATTCTCGTTTTTTTTAATAAACGCACCCAAGATTATCCCTATTTGTTCAAGCTATTAAAATCCGTTTATTTCACCCGCGAGCTGATTGAATCTATTGAAAAAATCTTTGATAGAAGAGGTAATATTAAGGATGATGCTTCACCGGAACTAGCGACGATACGGCAAAAAATTAACAGGATTCGCAATCAAATCAATAAGAATTTTGAAAAAGAACTGCGTAAATTTTTAAAAGAAGGTTTTTTGGGTGAAACCAAGGAAGCTTTTGTGAACGAACGACGTGTATTGACGGTTCAATCTACCCATAAACGAAAAATTGGCGGCGCAGTTGTTGGCTCTTCCAAAACAGGAAGTTTGACCTTTATTGAACCTGCCATTAATGTTCCGTTAAACAACGAATTGGAATTGTTGATGGATGATGAGCGCAAAGAAATTTTTAGAATATTACAAGATCTAACGCGTGAAATCGCACACCATTTGCCACTTATAGAAGCATATCAAACCTTGCTGGTTGAGTTGGATTTTATACACGCCAAAACCAAATTAGCGATTGAACTTCAAGCAAATTTGCCGGGAATTGTGCGCTCTACACGCATTGAATTAATTGATGCTTTCCATCCAATTCTATGGAGAAACAACAAGGCGAACGGAAAAACAACTTTGTCACAAACACTAACACTGGATGCCAATAACCGCATGCTGGTGATTTCAGGTCCTAATGCCGGAGGAAAATCAATTACACTCAAAACCATTGGACTATTACAAATCATGCTTCAATCGGGTTTATTAATTCCGGTAAATGAGAACAGTAAATTGTGCTTTTTTCAACAAATATTGACGGATATTGGCGACAATCAATCCATTGAAAATGAACTTAGCACCTATTCCTACCGCCTAAAAAGAATGAAACATTTTTTACTTGTTGCCAATAAACGAACCTTATTGTTATTGGACGAATTTGGTACCGGTTCTGACCCTGAATTGGGAGGGGCATTGGCAGAAGTGTTTTTTGAAGAATTGTATCAAAAAAAATCGTACGCTGTTATTACCACCCATTATTCAACCATAAAACTATTGGCAGATCGCTTGGTGAATGCCGTAAACGGATGTATGCTCTTCAATACGGCAAACTTAGCTCCGCTTTATCGTTTTTCGATGGGTCAGCCGGGAAGTTCATTTACGTTTGAAGTGGCCCAAATGAATGGCATTTCATTGGACTTGATAGAAAAAGCAAAAGGCAAATTAGATGGAGAGCGGATTAACATGGATAAACTGCTGAGTGAATTGAATAAGGAGAAAATGCGTTTACAACGGATGAATCATGAACATGAAAAAGCTAAGAAGAATGCCCAAGAAGCAGAACAAGTATTCTTGGAGAAAAAAGATAAATTTGAGGAGCGACTAAAAACCCAACAAGATTTCATTGAGCGCAATAATGTCTTTTTGAATTCCGGCAAGAAGATGAAAGCCTTTATCGATCGGTATGTGACCATCACCCGTAAAAAAGATCCCAATAAACAGTTGTTTGAGGATGTACGAAAATATTTATTAGTAGAAAAATCAAAGATCGAAGAGTCTAAACGGAAATTAGAGCTAATGAGTGCAGCCACTCAACCAATTAAAAAAGTAAAAAAACCAATTCCACAAGTAGACACTTATCAACGAGACAAAATTGTGGTAGGCTCAACCGTCAAAATGATAGAAACCAAACAAAACGGAACGGTAGAAGAAATTAACCGTCACTTGATAACAGTAACCTTTGGGTTCATGCGCTTAAAAGTGGAGCGCGAAAAACTCATGTGGGTAAAATAAGGGGTTGATTAATTCCGAACCAAGTTGCAAATGAGCGCCTGCGTGCTTGTTTTATAGCACTCCAAACCATCTGTGGCAGTTACGTAAACAAAGTAAATTGGCGTGTTTTTTACAGTAGCTGAAATACGTCCATTTGTCGGCTCATATTTCGCAATGATTTTCTTTGTTGGATTATCCCTATTAATAATGATTAGTACATTTGGGTTGGATGTAGCCAATATCTTTATGCGCATCACTGAGTTATTCATAATCACGACAGGAGTTGCAGATTCCCAATTACCTACAAAATTTGTAGCTTGAGCGATTGTATTTGTGCTTGTTAAAAATAAAAATGCTAAAAAAGCCAATCCCAAAATCCTTCCATGTAACGTTTTCATAATTCCTTGTTTTTTATTTGATGGGACAAAACTAGGTAGGAAAAACGGTCGGTTACAAAATAGCAAAGACTTCTATTTCATTTTACGTAAAACAAAATAGAAATGCCTACGCGTTTATACGCAAAAACGATAGTGAACTATTGAAACGGTTGAGTTATAAAATTCCATTTATTAAAATCTTCCTCCCACCAAACGCAACCTCATCGCCCACTTTTTTTCCCTTTAATTGTTGCCCAATAGGAGCTTGTGGATTTAATGCAAAAACGGGTTTATCATCGACCGAAAGTTGTCCCAACCCAACCGAAAGAAAATACCATCCCTCCGATGTTTCAACCAAACTACCCATACCCACTTGGACATGCTTCAATGTCGGATTAATTTGAGTTAGAATTCCTCTCATTTGAACAAATTCATGCAATTGTTTGCTAAGTTTTTCTTGTTCCAATTGAACCATGGCACGTGCCGTTTCATGTTTGTCTCCTGCAGAGCTTTTGGTTTCGTCCTCCATAGATACATGCAATTCATCCAAGAGGATCTCCAACTCCTTCATACGGTGATTTACCTTTTCTAAGGATAATTGTAAAATTGCTTGTTTTGTCATTGGATCAAAAATAAGCAAACAAAAATTAGATTCATGAAAAGTACACTTGTTTTCCAGCTTGAGCTCCTTCCTTTCTACTTTTTTTGGGTAATTTCGCAACCGATTCATGGAGACCAAAAAATTCCTTTCTTTATTTCGAGAAAATACTCGGATTGAAAAAACTGCTCAGGCCTTGGCAGACAAACAAGCGCGCATACATTGGAAAGGAATGGTTGGTTCATCCAGAAGTATTTGTGCCGCTGCAGTGGCCGACCAGGTTCCGGGAAATCATATTTTTATCCTTTCCGATAAAGAAGAAGCGGCCTATTTTTTGAATGACATCGAAGGATTATTTCCCGAAAACAAACGCATTTTATTTTATCCGGCATCCTATCGAGTTCCTTACCAGTATGAAGACACAGATAATGCAAACGTGGTGGCGCGTGCAGAAGCACTAGAACGAATTAGTCAAGGAGCAAATACATGGATTATAACATACCCGCAGGCGCTGTTTGAAAAAATTCCTACAAAAAAGAAACTGATTGAAAACACCCTTAAAATTCAAAACGGAAGCACCTATTCCATAGATTTCCTGAATGAATTATTACTTGAATACCAATTTGATCGAGTTGATTTTGTGTATGAACCAGGTCAATTCTCCATTCGTGGAGGAATTGTGGATGTTTTCTCCTACGCCAATGATTTTCCCTTCCGGATTGAGTTTTTTGGAGATGATGTAGATTCTATTCGAACCTTTGACCCTGCTACACAACTTTCGGAAAAAAAACACGACTATTTCTTTATTGTACCAAATATTCAAGGTTCTATGATTCAAGAAGGAGT
>CAMBBW010000123.1 GCA_945863425.1 Lishizhenia tianjinensis | reverse complement strand
TTAATTTCAAAATTGGTTCCATTAAATCCATACGGAGATTCGAAAAATAATTTCGATAAATGGGTTTTAAAACAAACGAAATCGCCTCCCTTCTGGGCAGGCTTAAAGTTTTTTAATGTGTATGGGCCCAATGAATACCACAAAGGCCGCATGGCAAGTGTGATTTTTCATACCTATAACCAAATTCAAGAAAAGGGAACGATGAGACTATTTCGTTCTCATAATGCCAACTACAATGATGGTGAGCAACTGCGCGATTTTATTTATGTGAAAGATTTAATTGAAGTTTGTTTATTCTTGAAAGATAAATTACCTGAATCAGGAATCTATAACTTAGGTTCAGGAAAGGCAAGAACCTTTTTAGATTTAGCCACAAACACCTTTCATTCGCTGAATTTAAACCCATCCATCTCTTTCGTGGATACTCCCGAGGATATTCGGGATAAATACCAATATTTCACAGAAGCTGATATAACAAAACTTGTTTCAGCTGGGTACACCAAACCTTTTCATACCTTAGAAGAAGGGGTAAAAGATTATGTGGGAAATTATTTATCCGGTCACTTTTATTATTAAAATGAATTGGAGTAATCCACTAATTAGCGCCCTGTTTCCAGCGATTGCTCTTGGATTAATAAACTATTTTTATAATCGCAGAAAAGGATTAACGAACATTGGATCTTTTATTCTAAGTGTAATTGTTTTTTACGCTATTTTTTACACCTTATTTAAAACAATTTTCAGACCGAACTAAGAAACATTGTGATACAAAAAAAGGCTCCCTTCCGAAAGCCTTTTATTAACTGTATTGTTGTTTAATCAATCATTTCAATTGATTCGATACTATCTCCTTGTCGAATTTCATCGATTACATCTAAACCTTCAACTACCTTACCAAAACAGGTATGATTTCCATCTAAATGAGCTGTATTCGTTCTTGAATGACATACAAAAAACTGAGATCCACCCGTATTTCTACCAGAATGTGCCATAGAAAGAACTCCTTTTTCATGGTGTTGTTTTTCTGCATTAACCTCACATTGAATGCTATAACCAGGCCCACCCGTTCCAGGCATTCCTGATGCACCGTCACGAGAATTAGGACAGCCACCTTGAATAACGAAATCTGGCAAAACCCGATGCCATTTTAACCCATTGTAAAATCCTTGATTGATTAATTTAGTGAAATTCTCCACTGCGATTGGAGTTTCTTTTTCGTATAATTCTGCGATCATTTCGCCTTTGCTCGTTGTGATTTTTGCTCTCATGTTATTTTTTTTTCAAAGCTATAAAAAAGCAAGATAACAAAATCAAATTCCAAAAATAAATCGTAAATTCAAGTAGAAATTCAATTTATGTCAATTCCTATTAACAAATGGTCTGTGCAAGATCGACCCCGCGAGAAATTTTACACCAATGGAAGAAAATCCCTTACAGATGCTGAATTATTAGCCATAATAATCGGGAACGGAACAAAAAACCATTCCGCTTTACAAATTGCACAAACACTATTATCGAATTACAACCATTCCTTAGACTCACTCAAGAATCTTGACTTGCAACAATTGGTTAAAACGAGAGGAATCGGTACGGCGAAAGCAATTTCAATTTTATCAGCCTTAGAATTAAGCAATCGATGTCAAAACAAAGGAGAAATACCAACAAAATTATCCAAGTCACATGATGTATTTGAGTATGTAAAATCGCATTTTTCTGGACTAAAACATGAAGAATTTCACATCGTACTTTTAAATAATTCCAATCGATTCATTGAGCGAATTTGTATTTCAAAAGGAGGAATCACTGGAACGGTTGCTGATGGTAGAATCATTTTTAAAGAAGCATTAATACGCAATGCAACCAGCATCATTTTATTACACAATCACCCAAGTGGAAATATTAATCCCAGTGAATCGGATAAGATTTTGACAAAAAACCTTAAAGAATTCGGAAAATGTATTGATATTACCGTTATGGACCACCTCATACTCGCTGATAATTTCTATTTTAGCTTTGCCGATGAAGGATTGCTGTAGAAAACTAGTTCAATGAAGAAAAAAATAATCACCATAATTGGAGCTCGCCCGCAAATAATAAAAGCGAGTGCTTTCAGCCGAGCAGTAAAAAATCATTTTCACGATCAAATTGAAGAGATTTTGGTTCACACTGGACAACACTATGATGAAAACATGTCGGATGTGTTCTTTAGCGAAATGGGTATACCCCAACCCAATTACAATTTAGCAGTAGGGAGTGGATCTCATGGAGCCCAAACAGGTAAAATGACCGAAGGATTAGAACAAATTTTTCTATCCGAAAAACCAGATGCCGTATTGGTTTATGGTGATACCAATTCAACGATTGCAGGAGCTTTAGCGGCTACAAAAATTCACATACCCCTTATCCATGTTGAAGCAGGATTAAGAAGTTTTAATAAATCGATGCCTGAGGAAATAAATCGAATTTGTTGCGACCACATGTCAACCCTTCTGTTTACACCTACCCAAACCGGCCTAACCAATTTAGCATCCGAAGGATTTGACACAAAGTCAACCAAAAAGGCGCATATTGATCAACCTGGTGTATATTTATGTGGCGATGTAATGTACGATAACTCACTGTATTTCTCTAATGTAAGTGATTCAAAATCAACCATTCTTTCCGAATTAGAAATAAATTCAAACGAATATATTTTATCAACGATTCACCGCGATTCAAATACCGATATTGCAGAAAACTTAGAGAATATTTTTAAAGGATTAATTACTGTTGCTGAAACAGCTAATCTTACCGTGATTCTTCCTTTGCATCCACGAACAAAATCTAAATTGGAAAGTACATTAAGCAAAGATGTTTACGACCAAGTAATTAGCAATAACGTAATTAAAATCATTCCACCCGCCGGATTTTTAGACATCATTGCATTGGAAAAGAATGCGCGTTTAATCATTACCGATAGCGGCGGACTGCAAAAAGAAGCGTATTTTTTCAAAAAGCCTTGCTTGATCTTACGGCCACAAACGGAATGGATTGAAATTGTAGAAAATGGAAATGCCGAATTAGTGGGGGCCGATTATTCAAAAATTGTAGAAGGCGGATTACGCTTGTTGAATCGGACAGATTTCACCTACCCAAGTCTATATGGTGATGGAAAAGCCGCAGAATTTATCGGAAATAAAATTTTGGAAACCTTATCATGATATTAATCTACGTTGAAGAAATATCTGAGCGTTTGTTATACACCTTTGATTTTATTTTCAAGGAGAGACGCATCGAATATAGACTCACGAATGATAAACATTTTCTTGAAACTTCGTCATTACCAAAATTCAATTACTCAACCATTGATATTGAACATACTTTATACATACAGCCTTCCACCCTGCTTTTTGATGAAAATATAAGTGTTTATGGAATAGATAAGGGCATTTTTGAAGATGAAGAATGCTTAAGTTTTAATAATAAAATTGACCCCATTGCCAGTATATTTTATGTGTTATCACGCATGGAGGAATACAAATCGATGTATGTCGATCAGCATGGACGCTTTGAGGCCAAAAACAGTGTGTTATATCGATTTAATTGGTTGGAAAAAGTAGTTTGTGACCGCTGGGCTGAGGCGTTCTTGCGCTATTTATTGAGAAACAGATTAGAAATCGGTTTGCCTAAACAAATTCCCTTGGTGATGAATCCTACGTTTGATATAGATGAAACGTTCTCATACAAACTTAAAAGTCCTTTAAGGACTTGGTTATCAACCTTAAAAGATTTATTGACAGGTAAAAAAGATCGATTAATAGAACGCCAACGCGTTTTGATAGGAAAACGAACGGATCCTTATGATACTTACGACTATATAAAGAGCATTATTGAACGCGGGTTTTCCGTGAATATGTTCTGGTTGTTAGGCGATTATGCCAAGTATGATAAGAATATCTCTCACCGAAGTAATAAGCACCGCAGAATTATTCAAGACATGGATAAATTCGCCACTATTGGTCTTCATCCCAGTTATAAATCAAATTCCTATGAATTTTTCCTGTTAAACGAGAAAGATAGAATAGAATCAATTGTGAATCATCCTGTTGAGCACTCTAGGCAACATTTTTTAAAGATCAACATTCCGTTTACCTATCAGATTTTGCATTCAATGGGATTCAAAAAAGATTATACGATGGGCTATGCTGAGGCAATTGGTTTTAGAGCTGGAACGGCAAGACCTTTTCGGTGGTTTGACTTATCAAAAAATGAAATGACTTCCTTTGTTATTCAACCATTTGCATATATGGACGGAACCTTAAATGAATATTTAAAATTATCCGTTGATGAAGCGAAAGAAAAAATTGATGCGCTATATGCAGAAGTAAAGGAATATGGAGGACATTTTTCATTCATCTGGCATAATTCAACCATTGGGCAATACGGTCATTGGAAAGGTTGGCGAGAAGTACTGGAACATACATTGAACATTGAAAAGGAAAGAAAGTGAACCGAAAAATTGTTTTAACTGGAATTGCATTAATTACAATTTCCATTCTGCTCGGAGCATTTGGTGCCCATGGGTTAAAATCTATTGTTAGTTCGGAGAAATTAATCAGTTTCGAAACAGGAGTGAAATATCAAATGTATCAAGGATTAGCATTTATAATCCTTGGGCTTAATTATTCGACAATTAAATTGATTAATCCGTGGTTTTATCGATTGGGTTTACTGGGTGTTTTACTCTTTTCTGGATCTATATATTTCCTAACAATTACGGATATAACACATTTCCCCAAACTAATTTTCATTCCATTAACTCCAATTGGTGGTGTGTTATTAATTGCCTCCTGGCTATTTTTATTCGTTTCTATACTCAAGCAAAAGGTTTCAAAATGAATATAACCGTTTTAGGATCTGGAACCTCACAGGGAGTACCCGTAATCGGTTGTTCTTGTACTATTTGTTCAAGTTCCGATGAACGAGATAAAAGATTTAGAAGTTCGGTTTTAATAGAAATCGATGGGAAAAATATTGTTATTGATACCGGTCCAGATTTTAGAAGCCAGATGCTTGCTAATCACGTTAAGCAAGTGGATGCGGTACTTTTCACGCATGAACATAAAGATCATACCGCTGGTTTGGATGATATTCGACCCTTCAATTTTATGCAGAACGAGGTAATACCTGTTTTTGCATCTGATCGAGTTGCAGAAGCATTACAACGCGAATACGCTTATATTTTTGCAGAAAAAAAATATCCTGGAGCCCCAGAAATAGACTTACACATTATTGAAAACGAGGCGTTTAATCCTTTTAAATCGCTCAAAGTTATTCCTATCCGAGTGATGCATGGCCAAATACCAGTGTTTGGTTTTCGAATAAAAGATTTCACCTATATAACGGATGCAAAAACAATTGACCAAATTGAAATTGATAAAGTAAAAGGAACAGAAATTTTAATTATCAATGCGTTGCGCTTAGAAAGTCATCATTCTCATTTTAGTTTAGATGATGCTTTAGCCTTTATCGATGAGATTGCTCCAAAAAAAGCATATTTAACCCATATTTCCCATGTTTTTGGCAAGCATGAAGAAATAGAAAAAATGCTTCCTCCTGGTGTTTTTGCAGCCTATGATGGTTTACAAATCAACATCCCTAGTAAGTAATGTTTAAAAATTTGCAACTGAATAATTAATTTTGAATGAATAGAAAGTAAATTAGCTACGTGAAAGAGGAAAAATTCATTGATATCAGAAAACTCATTAAGAGTAAAAATCCCCGTTTATTGAAATGGCTTCCGGGGTTTGCCGTGCGTTATTTGGAACGAATTCTTCATCAAGATGAAATTAATGAATTCTTGGCAAAGAATAAAGATACATATGATATCGATTTTTGTCATGCTATCATGGAGTATTTTAACATTGAAGTCATCATTGACGGAATTGAAAAAATACCTACGAATGAACGAATTGTAATTGTAATGAATCACCCTTTAGGTGGAATGGATGCTATTGCTTTTGTTTCGGGAGTTGCTCAAAGGAGACAGGATTTTAAATTTATTGTGAATGATTTATTGTTGAATTTAACCAATATGCGCGGGTTATTTCTAGGTGTCAATAAATTTGGAAAAAATGACGGAAATAAACGAAATCAAATCGATTCTCTTTTCGAATCTGATGATACAGTTTGTATTTTTCCTGCTGGAAAAGTAAGTCGCCGACAAGAAGGACGAGTAATTGATCTTGAATGGAAAAAAACATTCATTACCTTAAGTCGAAAATATGACCGAAAAATTGTACCGATACACATCGATGGGGGATTGAGTAATTTCTTTTATCGTTTATCTGAAATTCGGCAAAAATTCGGCGTAAAATCGAATATTGAAATGTTGTATTTGGCTGATGAAATGTATAAGCAAAAAAACAAAACAATTCGATTCAACGTTAAAGACTGTATTGATTTAAACTCCTATCATCCAGAAAAAACAGATAAAGAAGTTTCTGAAATGATTAAGGAAATTATCTATACAAGCACAAAATAAATAGTTTATGAAACCGATTATAGAGGCGATAGATAAAGAATTGCTAAAAAGCGAATTAAACACCGATCGATTTGTGCGTACAACCCGAAAAGGTGGAAATGAAATTTACGTTGTAAATCAACACAATGCTCCTCATGTATTGCAGGAAATCGGAAGATTACGTGAAGTGACTTTTCGACAATCAGGTGGGGGAACGGGAGAATCTGTTGACTTAGATGAATACGACACGCATGAACATTGCTACGAACAATTGATTCTATGGTCACCCGAAGATGAGGAAATAATTGGTGGATACCGATTTATTCGTTGCGACAAGGCAATTGATGACGCTGGACAAATACATCTATCAACTAGCCATTATTTTGAATTTAGCGCTCACTTTACAAGGGATTATCTTCCATACACTATTGAACTTGGAAGAAGTTGGATACAACCCAATTTTCAGGCAACTACCAATCCTAAAAAGGGACTATTTGCGTTGGACAATATTTGGGATGGCCTAGGTGCTATTACCATAATGAAT
>CAMBBW010000122.1 GCA_945863425.1 Lishizhenia tianjinensis | reverse complement strand
CTCCATCGATTAATCGAAGTTTATCCAAAAACGTTCTGGCTAAAGCCTCTTCTTCTAATTGTTCAGAAACATACCATTGAACGAAGTTGTGCGTAGAAAAATCTTTTTCCTGTAAGCAAACATCTACTAAATTATTAATGCTTTCAGTTACTTTTATTTCATGTTTTAATAAAAGTGTAAAAACGGTTTCTAAGTTTTCAAAATTAATAGAGGGTTGACCAACAGCGGGAACAATAGCAGTTCCTCCACGTTCATTCACAAATTTTATTAATTTCAGCATATGAAAACGCTCTTCGTCTGAATGTAAATACATGAATTTTGCAGTTCCATTAAGGCCATTATTTTCAGCCCACGAAGCCATTGCTAGATAGTATTGAGAAGAGGACGCCTCTTTTTCTATTTGATCGTTTAATGCGAGTTCAACACGTTTGTTCATAATTTTTTGTTTGTTTCTTCAAATTTACGACTCTTTCAGTAGCTAATGTATCAATTTTTGAAATAATTTCATTCATTCTAAGCATGAATGTATCGCATTACCTGAAATGCTAAATGAGTAAAAACAATTCGGGGGTTCGCGTTTCGCTCTAGGTGGTAATGCACGTCATTCATTGTTGGCATGAAAGATTGAATGTTTTTTCCATGAATGAATTTTGCGAAGTTCTTTAAAAATTCCGCTTCATCATTCGATAGCTGATTGATGGCTCCGGAAGTGTAATTCAATAAAATGCTTTGTCTAATTAAATGCAACGCATATAAAACAAATAGTTTTTGTTTTTCTTTTGTTTGTTGAGCGGTCTCTTCTGCCCAATCGAGCATGGCTGTTACATCTTTTTTAAAGCTGGATCGCATCAAGTTTTTAAACAACTCTAAAAAATCGGTGTTCTCTTGTTGTTCAATTTGCTGTTTTGCCTTTATGTAATTCCCTGCAGAAAAGGAAGCGATACTTTCTGCCGTATTTTGATCAATTAACAGGCTATTCACCAAATAATGAGCTAGAACATCTTCTTTAATTCTGGGTACATTCACTAATTGAGTTCTCGATAAAATCGTTGGTAACATGTGTTCCGTTGATTCACAAAGCAAAATAAACAGCGATTTATCGGGTGGTTCTTCCAGTATTTTCAATAGTTTATTGGCGCAAATGGCATTCATTTCCTCAGCCATCCAAATAATATAAACCTTGTATCCTCCTTCATAGGATTTTAGTGCTGTTTTACGAATAATCTCCTGACTTTCCTCTGTGCTAATTATGGGTTTGCGCTCCCGGTCATCCATGCGCTGTGTCCACTCATATAAATCAAAATAGGCGCTTTCTTTCAGTTGTATGCGCCAATCAGGTAAAAGTTTGGATGAAATCTTAGAAATGGATTGCACCACAGGAAAGAAGAAGTGCAAATCGGGATGCTGTAAATCGCCCACTTTTTTGCACCCACTGCACTGCCCGCAACTATCTGTTTCTGTACGATTTTCACAAAACACATATTGAATAAATGCCAGTGCTAATGGAAGTGTACCATAACCCATTTGTCCAGCAAACAATTGCGTTTGAGCAATTTTGTCTGCTTTAGCCACTTGAATTAAGTGCTGTTTTAAATCTTCTTGCCCAATTACATTCTTAAATAACATCGTTTAAAATTAGTTCAAATTTTAAAAACTACGAGAGAAAAGTGTAATTTCGAGCAAACAAAAGTCCAATGAATTTTATCGAACCCAATTTAGAGACCATTTTAACTCACTTAGAAAATATTGAGTCAACCACCCAACCACTTTGGGGATCCATGTCTGCACAACGCATGGTGGAACACCTTTCTGATTCTATGAAAATGGCGGTGGGACAAAGCGTTTTTCCGCTTGAAGTACCGGAAGATCGTATTCCGAAAATGAAAGAATTTTTGCTTTCTGAAAAACCGATGGCAAAAAATATGGAAGTGCCCTTTGCTAAAAAAAATGAGGAATTGAGGAGCACTGATTTGGAATTAGCTATTGATGAATTGGCGGAAAACTGGGTGGAGTTTGAAGAATATTTTTCTGAAAATGAGCACGAAACAACTCTTCATCCGTATTATGGCCCGCTAAATTATGAAGAATGGAATCGCTTGCATGCCAAACATTTTACGCACCATTTGCAGCAGTTCGGTTTGGTTGAAGAGCGAATTTAACTAACCGTAATCCTCTGAGGGAGGTGAATAAAACCTCAAAATAAAAAATTACCTTTGCAACTCAATTGTTGTATGGAAAATCAAAAAAATCTTCAGATTTACAATAGCCTTTCAGGAAAGAAAGAAATTTTTGAACCCTTGCATGAAAACCATGTAGGGATGTACGTTTGTGGTCCGACCTTATACTCGGAGCCGCACATGGGAAACATGAGAACCTTCATTAATTTCGATCTAATTTATCGTTATCTCCTCCACCTCGGTTTTAAGGTAAAATATGTCAGAAACATTACGGATGCAGGCCATATTACCAACAGCGCTGGAAATGAAGAAGATAGCATCGGTAAAGCTGCTCGTTTAGAGCAAATGCAATCCTTGGAAATTGTGTACAAATACAATGTAAAATTCCAAGATCTACAGCGTATTTATAATTTGTTACCTCCTTCTATTGAACCCACAGCAACCGGCCATATACAAGAACAGATTGAAATAATTGAACAAATCATTGAAAATGGCTACGCCTATTCAGTAAATGGATCCGTTTATTTCGATACAAAACGGTATATGCAAGATTTCAATTATGGAATTTTGAGCGGACGCAAAGTAGATGAACTAGAAAATGAAACTCGATCGCTGAACGCTCAAGACGAAAAACGTTTTTTTGCTGATTTCGCTTTATGGAAAAAAGCCAATGCAGATGATATGCAGATTTGGCGTTCCCCTTGGGGAAATGGAAATCCGGGTTGGCATATTGAGTGTACGGCAATGAGCACGAAATACTTAGGTAAACATTTTGACATTCACGGTGGTGGCATGGACCTAAAATTCCCACATCATGAGGATGAAATCGCACAAAGCTGTGGATCGTTTGGTTGCAATCCCGCCAAATATTGGATGCATGCTAATATGTTGAATGTGAACGGTCAAAAAATGAGTAAGTCCTTTGGGAACTACTTTTTACCCAAAGAAATCATTGAAGGAACGACTACCCTTTTCAAGAAAGCATACCCCGCCAATGTTCTTCGTTTCTTCATGATGCAAGCACATTATAGAAGTACCCTAGATTTTACAGAAACCGCTCTTGATGCAGCCGAAAAAGGGTTTAGTCGATTAACTGATGGGTTAAATTTAATTGAAAAATTAACTGTTTCAGAAACTTCTTCGATAGATGTAAATTCAATTGTAGCCAGTTTTTATACCGCTATGAATGATGATTTCAATGCGCCTATTTTAATTGCTTCCCTTTTTGATGCTGTAAGACAAATAAACCTCATCAACGATGGAAATGGCACAATCTCTCAGTCTGATAAAGATTTGTTAGAAAGCGAAATGAATAATTTTCTTTTCAATGTGTTAGGACTAGAAATTGCCACGACCAATAACGATTCCAAATTGAATCCCGTAATGGATTTGGTTTTAGACTTGCGTCAACAAGCGCGTGCCAACAAGGATTGGACAACCTCTGATAAAATTAGAGACGGGTTGGCTTCAGCAGGAATCGTTGTAAAAGACGGTAAGGAAGGGACTAGTTGGAACTGAATCTAACCACCCAAAAAATTATTTGTTCAAGAATGTTTTTCTAGAAAACAATTAGTATCTTGGTATTTCAACATATCAAATGAAAAATTTCTTTTTTGGACTTTTTGTTTCATGCATATTTGGCGTCAATTGTCAAATCAACAAAAGTCAAATTGATAATTGGAATGCGACATTTTATGAAACCTATGATCAAGATTTAGACAAAGCTTTTCTGTTGGCTAAACGTGCCCTGAAAGAATCAAAAAAAATCAATTATATCGCAGGCGAAGGCGGAGCACTGTATCGAATAGGAATCTATTACGATATAAAAATGAAAAGTGATTCAGCACGAATATTTCTGTTTAATGGTATTGAAAAACTAAAAAAAACAACTGCCTATAGTGATTTAGGTGACGCCTACAATAACCTAGGAGCACATTATTATTATCAATTTGAATATAACAAAGCTATTTCCGCACATCGCGATGCTATTCAATATTTCAATCGGGCGAATAAACGGGAAGGAATTTCAAAAGCACTAAACAACATTGGAATATGTTATAAGAATTTAGGCAACCTAGATCTCGCTAAATCAACGTATAAACAATCATTAGCTCTCGGGATAAAATATAATGATTCACTGATGATTTCTATTGCAAACGCAAGTATTTCTGGGCTTTTTATCGAATTAAAAGAACTTGATTCAGCTTTGATTTACAATATAAGAAGTGAATTAGTTGTTCCTAGAAATGACAATTACACCCGGATAACCATTTGGTTTTCAAGGGGTGAAATTTATAAAGGAATGGGGCGATTTCTTCAAGCTGAAAAAGCGTACAAAGTAGGTTTAGATCTCGCAGTAAAATCTTCAAACAATGAAAGGATTCAATACTTCTATAAATCCTTAGCTGAATTAAAAGAAAATCAAAATCTATTCAAGGAGTCCATCGAATGGTACAAAAAATACGATTCATTACGCGATTTTATGTACAACACGGAAAGGAATGATTTCATGGCAAAATATGAAAATAAGTTCAAGCTTACCGAAAAAGAACAATCCATCAAGCAAAAGAACATACAATTGTTACAAGCAAAAAATCGCAGTACTGAACAACAAAACAAAATACAGATTGGTGTAATCATCATTTTGATTCTAATTGCTCTTTCAATTATTTTATTTCTTGCCTTCAGATTAAAAAGACGAAATCATGAAATTGCAAAGCGTAAGTTAAATGAAACCGATTTACTATCCAGAGAGTTGCATCATCGAATTAAAAACAATTTACAACTCGTTTCCAGTTTACTAACGATAGAATTAAACCATTTAGTTGGTAACGATAAAACCAAATTAATCAAAGTCAAGGATTCGCTTCACGTGATTGGTCGCCTTCATGAAAAACTTTTTGAATCAAAAAAATGGGAAAAAATTAAACTTTCAGAAATTTTATATGAACTAAAGAATCAATCCACTAACTTGCTTCCGGATCTAAAAATAAATCTCGACTTTGAAGATAAACTCTTAGATATTAATGCAGGAATTTCATTGGGAATAGTGGTTAATGAACTGATTACAAACTCCATGAAACATGCTTTTTTTCAGATTGAAAACCCTTCCATAACAATACTATTAAAAGAAAATGAAGGTAAATTAGAATTGATTTATCTGGATAACGGAATTGGATTTGATACTGCAATTGGTAGTAGTTCCTTCGGTTCTGAATTATTGTCTGTCCTACTGAAGAAAATTGGAAGTGACACAAAAATCACTGGTCAAAATGGATTTAATTTAACGTCAAAACTAAACATCCAATTTTATTCAAATGAAAATTATACTCATTGAAGATGATCCCTTAATTCAAATTGAATTGAGATTGTTGTTACTAGAACTAGGCCACGAAGTCGTGGGAGAATTTGATCGCTACGAGGAGGTTGAATGTCATTTGGAAGAATTTGAATCCGTAGATTTAGCTTTTATTGACATTCAATTGGCAAGTTCATATGATGGAACAGATGTAGCAGAAATGATTCAAAATAGGTATAAGATGAATTTGGTCTTCTTAACTTCCAATGTGGATGATCGTGTATTATTCAAAAGTAATCAATTAAAAATTTCCGCCTTTTTAGCTAAACCGTTCCGTGTAGAAGATATTAAAATTTGTTTGTCACGATTACCACTCGTTAATAAAAATCCCACTATCACCGAATTATTCTTAAAAGATGGTCATACTTTTTTTAAATTGACGATTGACGATTTCCTATGGGCCAAGGCTGAAGACAATTACATTACGATTAAGACCACAAAGGAAAAACGGCTTATCATGCTTCCGTTAAAGGAATTTATCTTGAAATTTTCAAACCCCAATGTATTTCGTGTGCACAGATCGTTTGTCATAAACATTTTGAAGATTGATCAAATTCAAAGTAATGAATTAAAAATCGGTCAAGAAATTATTCCAATTAGTGATACCTATAAAGTGCAACTCCTTCAGTTACTAAATATTTCACCCCAATAACTACCTGTTTCGCCCAACAAGTTTTCTTGTTCACCCATTATTTTTATAAGCTTCAACTTCAGTGTGTATACTTGCAAGAAAAACGAGCCATGAAAAAAGTTGATGTAATCCTTTTAAACCTGTTTTCTCTCATTGTATCTATAACTTTCGCCCAATGGACATCCGTTGGAGCGCCAGATTTTACAAGTACAAATGCAGCTGAAATCACCCTAGAATTAAAACAAAATGGCAATCCTGTGGTCGCATTTCGAAGTAATGGTACCGATTCGATTTATGCCATGGAATGTGTTGGAAATAATTGGATTCAACTTGCCTCTACAGTTACTCCAACTGCAGCATATCAGCCCCAAATCACCTTGGATCAGAACGATATACCTCATGTTATTTATAGAAACATAAACGATAGTATTTTTATTAAAAAATGGAATGGTACAACGTGGGAAAATTTTGGGAGTGCAACGGGCTACGTAAATAAAGGAAACAATGCTTTATTGAAATTTAATAGCTTGAATGAACCCTTTGTGGCATTTAGCAACTATTCTGTGTTTGGTGGTAAATGTTCAGTCATGAATCTAAATAGTGGAGTATGGAATTATTACATTTCAACATTTGTGACTAATTTTCAAGCAGTTCAACTAGACTTCAACATTGCATCGGATAATACTGTTTACGTTATTGCCCAAAATTCAAATGGAGGCGTTGTATCTGTTTATAAACCTAATGGTTCTGTCTGGAGTTTAGTTGGACCTACAGCAAATATTGCTAATGGCATTGCAAATTTCCCGAAAATTACAATTGGTCAAGCCAATATTCCATACATTTTCTATGGTGATAACTCAGTTAACGGCGCTGCAACTGTTCGTAAATGGAATGGTGTTGACTGGGAG
>CAMBBW010000121.1 GCA_945863425.1 Lishizhenia tianjinensis | reverse complement strand
GCCTATGTGGATTATGGTGAAATTAGAGGTAAGCAATTTGGCAGGTTGAAAAATCAGCTTTCTGCAAAAACACCTCCATTGGGTACAATTCCTTATTATGGTAATAATGTCGACGATGTTACTTTGATGCTTCCTTATTTCAGAAATCCAGGTGCTGAATTTTGGTCTACACATGGGTTAAGAGATTTTAAGTTTTCAGCAAATAATGAATACGAATTAGCAAAAGAAGACGTGGTTAACCCGTACACAATGACGGCTCAAAACGCCTCTAAAATTCTAAAAGAAGGTAAAGACATATACTCTTCAAAATGTATGCATTGTCATGGTGAGAAAGGCGATGGTAATGGCCAAATGTCACTAAATGAAACATTTGTAGGTGTGCCTAAATACGCAGATCGAGCTTCTATATCTAATGGACAAATGTTTTACTCGATATACTATGGTAAAGGTTCAATGGGTGCACATGGCTCAATGTTAGATAAAAAAGAAATTTGGACTTTGGTTCATTACATTCGAAATCTGGTTGATAAAAATTACGGAAAAGTAGAAAATGGTAAGTTAGTCTCTTCTGATATGGATAAATCTAAAGATTCTGTTGTAGTTAAAACTGTTAATAAATAAGAAATGAGTATGGAATTTACAATACCTGCAAGAGCTAAGAAGATTACTTTGTCTCTTATAGTAGTAGGTGCGGCATTGGCAGCAGTTGGAGTTGCAACTAATTATGAAGATCATCAATTCACCACTCGACTTTTAACAAACGGATTAATAAATGCATTTTTCTTTTTCGCGATTGCTCTGGGCGCATTGTTTTTTCTTGCTTTACAATATGCTACAGAAACTGGTTGGTATGCATCTGTAAAAAGAGTAATCGAGGGAATAGCAGGTGTTCTACCTTATGGAATGGGATTGTTGGCAGCAATATTATTGATAATCACTTTTTTGGATGGAGCTCACATATACATTTGGATGGATCCTGAAACTACGAATCCTGCATCTCATCATTTTGACCATATAATCGAGGGAAAGAAAGCATATTTAAATAAAGGATTCTTTTGGATTAGAACGTTAGCTTATCTCGTAACTTATTATGTATTCTGGAACGGATTTAGAAAAAGATCTTTAGAAGAAGATAGAATAGGGGGAACAAATTTACATTTTAAAAATTACAGAAAAGGTGCGACATTTTTAGTTTTCTTTGCTGTATTTAGCTCAACTTCCGCTTGGGACTGGATCATGTCAATTGATGTACATTGGTTTTCAACACTTTTTGGGTGGTATACATTCGCTGGCATGTGGTGTTCTGCTATGGTGGTAATCGTTTTAACTACTATTTACCTTAAAAAATTGGGTTATTTAGAAAGAGTGAATGATTCTCATATACATGATATTGGAAAATGGACTTTTGCAACTTCATTCTTATGGTCTTATTTGTTCTTTTCTCAATTTATGTTGATTTGGTATGCCAATATTGGTGAGGAAGTTACCTATTATCAAATTAGAATTGAAAGCTTTAAGGTGTTATACTTTTCAATGTTCTTAATTAATTTTGCTTTTCCAATGTTGATTTTAATGTCTCGTGATGCAAAAAGAAATTATGGAGTTCTAACTTTTGTGGGTGTTATAATATTAATGGGTCATTGGACAGATGTTTACTTGATGATTTCAGCTGGATCTTTAGGGCCTAAAGCATCAATAGGTTTCCTTGAAATTGGATTGGCATTAGTTTGTGTTGGGTTATTTATTCGAATTTTATTGAATAATTTAACCAAGGCTCCTTTAATGCCGGTTAATCACCCCTTCTTGGATGAGAGTGTACACCATGAAATTTAATTAAACAGAAATAAACAGATACAATGGAAAGTAAATTAATCATATTACTAGTAGTAATTATTGCCGCGATTGCAATTGCGCAATTGGTTAGGGTGTATGAACTATCTTCAAAATTAAGAGGCAAAAATGAACATGAAATAAGTCAGAAGGATAATAATTTTAATGCATTATTATTACTAATATTTATGTTTATACAATTCTTTGGTTTTATATATTTGATGTTAGTTTATGGATGGACAGGACGTGGAGAAGCAGCAAGTGTTCAAGGAAAGGAAACAGATTGGTTACTAAATCTGAATTTCATAATTGTTATTGCAATGTTTTTCTTCACAAATTCTCTTTTATTTTATTTTTCTTTCAAATATGTTAAAAAACCTGGTGTTAAAGCGTTTTACTACCCACACAATAATAAATTGGAAATGTTTTGGACTGTTGTTCCAGCATGTATTTTGGCTGTTGTTATTATTTTAGGTCTAAAGTCCTGGAATGAAATAACATCAGTTTCAGGAGCAGATGCCAAAGTGGTAGAATTATATTCTAAACAGTTTGACTGGACAGCGAGATATGCAGGAAAAAATAATCGTTTGGGCAAATTTGATTATAAATTGAAAACAGATAATAATGAGTTGTCTTTAGTAACTAAAAACACCATTGATTCTGCAATTTCTCGAATGTTGAAAGGAGTGACAGGTATTGAATCAATCCAAAAGAAGTTGAATGATCCAGCTATTATTTTAAGTGATTCTATTCGGTTTTCATTGGAGAAAAAATTGTCCTCAAAAGAGCGCTTGATTCGTTTATTATATCAAATGAAAGAAAATCATGATACCAAGGTTGATAATGATGCGTGGGATGATTTTATTCAAAAAGACACTCTTTATTTGTGCGTGAATCAATTATATGAATTTAAATTTAGAGCTGAGGATGTTTTGCATTCTGCTTTTTTTCCGCATTTTAGAGCACAAATGAATACTGTACCAGGTTTAACGACACGTTTTAAATTTACACCAGATATTACGTCACAGGATATGAGGGTCAAAATGAAAAATGAAAATTTTAATTTTATTCTGATGTGCAACAAGATATGTGGGGGTTCTCATTATAATATGAAAATGATTGTAGTTGTTTTGTCTAAAGCTGAATACGTCGCATGGGAGAATAAAAAAATGAAAGAGACATTTAAAGATAAGTATTTTCCAGTTGTTTCCCCTGATAAGTCACCTAATCCAACCCCAGCGGACTCAACAGTGGTAGATTCAAGTGCCGTTTTACCGGAAAAAAAAGATTCAAACAAAAAAGTTTAATTAAATACGTAAGAATATGGCTTCAGTAGCTCACGAAGAAGATTTGCATGGACATGGTCATCACAATCATGATCATCATGAGGAGGGTTTTGTTTCTAAATATATATTCAGTCAAGATCATAAGATGATTGGTAAGCAGTTTCTTATAACTGCTGTGTTTATGGGAATAATTGCAATGTTATTGTCCATTTTATTCAGGATTCAATTGGCTTGGCCAGGTGAGAGTTCTGACACGTTATCTTTCTTTTTAGGGGAACAATGGGCTCCAGGAGGTGTGTTGAAGGAGGACATGTACCTTGGTTTAGTTACCATACACGGAACCATAATGGTTTTTTTCCTTTTAACGGGTGGTTTATCAGGTACTTTTTCTAATATTCTGATTCCTTTGCAATTAGGGGCAAGAGACATGGCATCAGGTTTTTTAAATATGTTATCCTATTGGTTTTTTGCTATTTCATCGGTGATCATGTTGATATCCTTGTTTGTTGAGTCGGGACCAGCAATGGCTGGTTGGACAATCTATCCTCCTTTATCAGCTTTACCTCAAGCTGTTTCAGGCTCTGGTTTAGGAATGACATTGTGGTTGATTTCCATGACTATATTTATTGCTGGTTCATTAATTGGCTCTTTAAATTATATTGTCACAGTAATCAATTTAAGAACTAAAGGTATGACCATGACAAGGATGCCTTTAACAATTTGGACCTTTTTTGTTACAGCAATTCTTGGTGTATTATCGTTTCCAGTATTGTTATCGGCAGCGTTGTTGTTAACAATGGATAGATTGGCTGGTACAAGTTTTTATCTTTCTGATATTATCGTAGGTGGTGAAATGCTTACAAATCATGGTGGGTCACCTTTGTTATATCAACATTTATTTTGGTTTTTAGGTCATCCAGAAGTTTACATCGTTTTACTGCCGGCGCTTGGTTTATCCTCTGAAATTATTTCAACGAATTCAAGAAAACCTATTTTTGGTTATAGAGCAATGATCGGTTCTATATTAGCCATAGGTTTTTTATCATTTATTGTTTGGGGTCACCACATGTTTGTTACCGGGATGAATCCTTTTCTAGGTAGTGTTTTTGTTTTCACAACCTTGTTGATAGCTATTCCTTCAGCTGTAAAGGTCTTCAACTATTTGACAACTCTTTGGAGAGGCTCTTTAATTTTCACACCAGCAATGTTGTTTGCGATTTCTTTAGTTTCTACTTTCATTTCAGGTGGAGTTACTGGGATTATACTTGCTGATTCTGCCTTAGATATTGCAATACATGATACATATTTTGTAGTTGCGCATTTTCACATTGTAATGGGAATGTCTGCGGTGTTTGGAATGTTTGCTGGTGTATATCATTGGTTTCCTAAAATGTATGGAAGAATGATGAATACTAGATTAGGTTATGCTCATTTTTGGATTACCTTGGTTGGAGCTTATGGCGTATTTTTCCCAATGCACTTTGTTGGATTAGCAGGTGCACCAAGAAGATATTACGATTACTCTGTTTACAAGGAATTTGATATCAACTCTTTCGAGATGATTATGGATTTGAATGTTATAGTTACGATTTTCGCTATTATCGCAGCGTTGGGTCAAGCTTTATTCTTATTCAATTTCTTCTATAGTATTTATAGAGGTCCGAAAGCAGTTCAAAATCCTTGGAACTCTAATACTCTAGAATGGACAACACCTGTTGAGCATATGCATGGCAACTGGCCTGGTGAATTACCAACCGTTCACAGATGGCCTTATGATTATTCTAAGCCAGGAGCTGAAACTGACTTCATTCCTCAAAATGTGCCATTGGCAGAAGGGGAAGAAGAACACTAAAATTTATTGTAAAGACTGCTTAGGCAGTCTTTTTTTTGCCTAATAAATACAATTTTGGAACTATATAGTTTAATGGAAACTTGTTTCGAGTATGTTTTCATTGCCACATACATCGGTAACAATAATTAAGATACAATCAATCTCTTGTAATGCTTTTTTAATAGTGCATTTTAGTTTTTTTGTTTTGTATTCAAAATCAGCAGGAATCCATTCGTTGTTTATATAAACATCATATTTAGATAGTTTGGATTCATTGTCAGCTATTGTCCAAATAAGCGTTTTAGATTTACTGCTAAAACCGAAATTAGTATAATTTAAAGGAGTAATTTTTGGTTTTATTGTATCTAAAATTAGTTTATAAGTCCCAAATTTAAGTGCTTTTGTTTTCAGCAGATTATCATCTATATAGGTCTCACAATAGTCGTAGCGTGAACCATTTAAGTATCCAATAAAATAGTTTTTATCAGAATACGCTGATTTTTTCCATTTGCTGTAAGAAATAATAACGGGCTTGTGAATGGCTTGGCTAATATCTCCGAAACTTATATTTTGACCTTTGTCTACAAGATTCATTTTTGTTGGTTCGTATAAACTTAATGTGTCAATTAGTAAAGAACAATTGCTAAGTTGTATTTCATATTTTTTATTTGGTATCCAATACGTCGTTTCAGGAAAATAGTGTTGTGTAGTGTCCATCTCACCTGATGCAATCGATAAACCAAATTTGATTTTATAAGAGTTAGAGAATGCATCAATTGTTTCAATTTCTACAGGAATGCTATCGCAGGGATATAGTTTTAATCTGCCAGTAGAATTGATTTTGGTTGAATTAAATTGATTCGTTGTGTTTTTGAATAGTTTGTGTATTTTTAATCCACTTATGTAACCAGAATAATCTTTGTAAGTATTGATATATCTGGTTTCCTCAAAACTTACCTTGTTTAATTTTGTGTGATAAAGTAGGTTGTTGTTACTAGTAATTTTATTCTCATAAAGCCCACAAGTCCCAGTTGAATGAGGATCATTTCCTGAAATCCCAATTCCGATTGCGCCATAAACCATTGTAAAATTGGCTGGTAATACAATAGTATTGCCTGTCGCTAACTTCCCGTTTGTAATGTTAATAGATTTGGATTTTTTAGGAATGATAAATCCTTCATTGCTTAACCCATAAACCTTAATTGAATTTATCGTTGGCTTAGAAATATCCTTGTTTCCCAAGCCATATAATAGTGGATTCAATGGGGTATCTGTGGCTGTTTCTCTAATTTCAAAATGCAAGTGTGGCCCAGTTGAACTTCCTGTATTTCCTGAAAGAGCAAAAACTTCGCCTCTTTTAAGAGGAACTGCATTTGAATCTAGATAAAGTTCAATTTCATTATTTTGCTGATTTAATTTAGCAACATTTACCACTGAATCCAATTTACCAATGAATTTTGAACAATGTGCATACACACTAGTTAATCCACCTGAATGATTGATATAAACAACCTTGCCATAGCCGTATGGAGTAACACGCACCCGAGAAACATAGCCATCTGAGATTGAATGTAGGTTTAATCCCTCAACTCCGTTTGTTCTGTAGTCTACTCCCATGTGAAAATGATTAGGTCTTAAATCGCCAAAATAGGCTCCAATGCTAATAGGTATTGATAATGGTTTGTGGAAATTGTAATCTTGCGTCAATCCACAAAACGTGGACATAAAATAAATTAGAGGTAGGATATTTTTTTTAGGGAATAATTTCATATTCAAAATTAATTTGTTTTGTCTTTCAAAAGAAATTGGCCTTCACAAATTCCGCACATTTAAGTGTGTAAAACTTACAATAGACGCGGCTAGAATAGCATTATTTCTTACTGAGGCAAAAAATATTAGCGCGAAAAGTTCTTTCATGTTGGGTGGAATGCTAACTTTGTACAAAGCCATTTTTATGACTGAAAGAATTCAAATAAGTGTAGAAAGTATTAAAGGTAAAATTGCGACCTTATTAAAAGGGTTAACAGATTTGAAAATTGAAAATACATCTATGTCTAATGAAATTCAATCGTTGAAGAATGAATTGCAGCTGAAAGTTCAAACCGAACAAAATTTGCAATCAGTGATTGATAATTTAAATCAAGAAATAGAGTTGGCTAA
>CAMBBW010000120.1 GCA_945863425.1 Lishizhenia tianjinensis | reverse complement strand
ATATTGCATTACTCATGGTTGTTATTTATTTACGAAGTCTTTTTACCTCGTTAATGGAGATGGTTGTTCCTAAAAAAGAAGAAGCTACTAAAGTTGCGGTAGTAAATATCAAGAAAATCAATGCGATTTTAACAGATGCCGTAGATATTGAAGAAGAACATACTATATTAATGGATCATGAATATGATGGTATTAGAGAATTGGATAATAATTTGCCTCCTTGGTGGGTTTGGGGATTTGTGGCAACAATTATTTTTGCAGTTACTTATTTAATCAATTATCACGTACTCGGAACTTCGGATTTACAAATTCAAGCCTATAACAAAGAAAAAGCTCAGGCAAAAATTGAGGTGGATGCTTATCTAAAAAAAATGGCCTTAAATGTGGATGAAACCAATGTAACAACTTTAACAAGCCTTGATGCAATTAACGCTGGTAAATCTTTATATAAGGAAAATTGTGTCTCTTGTCACATGGAGAAAGGGGAAGGTCAAACTGGTCCAAATTTAACAGACAAGCAATGGATTTACGGTTTTGATATCAAGGAGGTATTTAAATCCATAAAGCAAGGTCGACCAAATGGTATGCCAGAGCACGCCTCAAAATTCAATCCTGTTCAAATTCAGCAAGTAGCATCATATATTCTTTCTATGCCTGAAACAAAAGGAAAGGAAAGTCAAGGTGCAATTCTTGAGAAATAAACCGGCGAAAAATTTAGCTAATCTAGAAGTGAAATGCCCAAAGAAGATGAAACATTTAGAGATCACATTTCCACTGTAGACGAAAAGGGAAAAAGAGTTTGGATATTTCCCAAAAAGCCCAGTGGTTGGTTTTATAGCAAACGAAAATTAGTTAGCTATGTTTTTCTGGCTATTTTATTCATTGCACCGCATATCTATATTTTTGACGAACCACTGTTAATGTTCAATATTATTGAACGTAAATTCATTATTTTCGGTAAAATATTTTGGCCGCAAGATATGTATTTGTTTGCCTTAGCACTAATATTGGGTGTTATTTTTGTTATCTTTTTCACCATCATTTTTGGACGCCTTTTTTGCGGTTGGATTTGCCCTCAGACCATTTTTATGGAAATGGTTTTTCGTCGGATTGAATACCTCATCGATGGAGACTGGACAGAACAAAAGAAACTTAAAAACAGTAAATGGACCAAAGAAAAAATACTCAAACGATTTACTAAACACACCCTTTTTTGGATTATTTCTTTTCTCATTGCCAACACATTCCTTTCCTATATTATTGGCGCAAGAGAATTATTTAAAATACAACAAGATCCATTAGGACAGCATGTAGGAGGTTTAATCGCAATTGTAATTTTCACTTCAGTCTTCTATGGAGTTTTTACATGGCTTAGAGAGCAAGTTTGCACTACAATTTGTCCATACGGAAGACTTCAAGGAGTACTACTAGATGCAAATTCGATGGTAGTGGCTTACGATGAAGTAAGAGGAGAGAGTAGAGCTAAAATTCACAAAGGAGAAGATAGAATAGCCGCTAAAAAAGGAGATTGTATCGATTGTATGCTTTGCGTTAACGTTTGCCCAACAGGTATTGATATTCGAAATGGAACACAGCTTGAATGCATCAATTGTACAGCATGTATAGATGCTTGTGATCATATCATGGAGGCTGTTCATCAACCTAAAGGATTGATTCGCTTTGTTTCAGAAAATGGAATTAAAAATAAAACACGTTTTCAGTGGACACGGAGAGTAATTGCATATACCAGTTTACTCAATGGACTGCTCATTACACTCACCGTTTTATTGATTACAAGACGTGATTTTGACTCAACCATTCTACGTCAACGAGGCACAACTTATCAGGTGACAGACGACGGATTTATAACCAACATATATGAAATAACGGTTCTAAATAAGACTCACAACTCCTATAAAATTGAAATAAAATCAGCCACGGAAGGCGTCGATTTGAAAGTTTTTAAATCCAATTTAACATTATCTAAAGAAGGGAATTTGAATAGTAGGATTTTGCTAAAAACAAAAGAAAACATGATAAAAGGGAGTAAGGAAAATGTTATTATCCAAATTTACGGTAATGGGAAACTCATCGAAACTATAAAAACGAAATTAATTGGCCCAATAATTTAAGCTATGAACTGGGGAAAAGGAATTATTATTGCCATGTCAGCCTTCGTTATTTTTATATTAACCTTGGTTTTTACAATCATGAGTAATCGAGTTGATTTAACATCTGATGATTATTATAAAAAAGAAATTGGGTTTCAGGATGAGATTGAAGCGCAACGGCTGGGCCAAAATTTTGATAGAAAACTCATTATTCAACAATCGAAAAACAGCATTTTTTTTGAATTTAAAGATTCTCTTCCCGCAAAAATTGGAACAATCGAATTTAACCGTCCGAGCGACCAAAAACTAGATAAAACCATTGTATGGAAAGGAGAACAAATGATTTTGTCTAAAAATCTATTTCAAAAAGGACTTTACTACCTTACTTTAGAATTTGTTCAGGGCGATCAAAAAATTCAAATAGACCGACAAATAATCATCAAATGACTTGGAGCATTATAACATCCGCTTTTTTATTGGGTATTGCATCCAATTTACACTGTGTTGGAATGTGCGGCCCAATTGCGCTTGCAATACCATATAATTCAGTAAAAACAGGATGGTTTAATCTTAAAATTATTCGTGTTTTGCTCTATAATTTTGGTAGAATTTCAACCTATGCACTCTTAGGCTTGTGTGCTGGTTTGATTGGGTTATCGATTCAATTCATAGGTTTTTTGCAAATTGCAAGCATATTTTCAGGCGTGTTAATTATTCTTTTTGCATGGAAACATTTTTTACCTGAATTGCCAAATTTTCGATTACAGCAGAAACTTTTTCAATTTATCGGAATACAATTTAGAAAACTGAAAACATCGAATTCTAGAGGAAATACTTTTTTCTTTGGAATGCTTAATGGTATTTTACCTTGTGGGATGGTGTATTTGGCTTTGCTAAATGCTATGCTTGCTCCTGAGATTGAAATCAGCGTATTGGCTATGGCTATTTTTGGCCTAGGAACCTTGCCAGCTATGATAATTATCGCATTTATAGGATCAAGTGTTCAGGTTTTTATTAGCAAATATAAATTAGCTGTTCCCATCTTATTGACCTTCGTAGGTATGTTTGCTATTTTTCGTGGTGCTGATTTAGGAATCCCGATGCTCAGCCCAAACAAAAAAATTATTGTGCAAAAATCTCAAAAGCCACACGAAATTTATTCCAAACCAGAAAACGCAAAGCCGGCATGCTGCCAAAAGAAATAAACTTATGGTTTCACCACCTTAATAATGGTTCTTCTATTCAATGTAAATTGAGTCTCCGTGCATGTTTCACAGATAATATCAGGTTGAGATTCACCTTTAAAGTCACCCAGAAAACGAGATTTATCAATTCCTTTTGCTACCAAAAAGTCAATTGTTCGGGTCATTCTTCTTTCGCCCAACCACATGTTATACTCATCCGAACTTCGGCTATCACAATGGGAAATCACCTGAAATTTCAGAGTCGCATCCAAGGCTTTTAATTGTACTAGAAAGGATTCCAACTCTTTTTTATTTTGTGGATTCAAATAACTTGATTGGCGATCAAAGTAAATTATCGCCTCCGGATAAATCACATTTGTTGCAATAGATGGCTCAGGTTCATTAACAGTTGCTTTAAGTGATACTTGCTGACCATAGGAATCAGTTATTGTTACCGAATATAATCCTTTAGGAACCATGTCAAGACCATCCGATTTTTCGCCCGATTCCCATGAAAAAGTGTACGGAGCAACACCTCCAATAGCGGTAGCTTGAACCATTCCATCCTTTCCTTTATAAACGGTTACATCGGTTGAACGAATTGTACCATTCAAAGGCGGTATTTCAGTTGCATAATATATATCAGCACGAATAGCTTCCCGATTACTCGACCAATAATAATTTTTTCCAGAGTAAATGAAATATGCGTCAAACTTTGATGAATTGATTTTTGAACCAATGTTCATTGGGATACTCCAACTTGTCCATGATTCACCCGTTCGGATTGAGTAAAAAATATCTGCATCCCCTTGACCCCCCATTCCATTACTAGAGAAAAACAAAGTGTCGTTGTTCGGTGAAAGAAATGGTGAGATTTCGAATCCTTTTGAATTTAGTTCCGAACCCATGTGAACAGGTTCAGACCATTTCCCATCTGAATTTTTAGTAGAAACATATAAATCCTCCTCTCCCTCTGAATTCGGGCCATTAAATGAAAGGATTATCGCATTCTCATCTTCATTGATGTGAAATCCATAAAAATCTCCGTCGATGTCTAATTTAGGAATTCTCAATTCTTTTGCTTTTCCCCATTTTTTTCGTTTGAACTCACTCAAGGAAATTCCTTTTTTTAAATCTTTTTTTCCTTCATAGGAATTCAATAGATAAACATGATCTCCAGCTTTATTTATCCCCACTATCGCGTTGTTAAATTTATTATTCAACTCCTTGATTGGGTTAGCATTCGAATAGGAAAAATCGACTTCTTTTTGACTACTCCAAATATCCTGATCATTTTTTCCGCCAATTGATTTCGCATCAAATGAACGAACAAAAAATAAGGTAGAACTTTCTTCATCAAAAACTGGCATACTTTCCTCCACTTCTGTGTTGACAGAGCCTCCAAGTTTTTGTGGAGTTGAAATGGCAGTAAAGGTAGATTGGGCAGTAACCGTCAATAGAAAAAATTGTGCGGAAACAAACAGAAAATGGCGTAATTTATTCATTTATTTTCCAAGCATTATTCCCAAAACTAATTCATGACCTCCAGAACTATAATTCTTAAATCTTGAAAGGGAAAAATCAAATGAATACCCCATTCTAAATCGGTTATTTACATTTATTCCGAATAGTGCAATCAACGCATCTGTATGACGATATCCCAAACCAAACCACACCCGATCCTTATATTCAGCCTGAAGATTCACATCAATTGACAATGGAGCTGGATACATGTATTTCATTAAAACATTCGAAATCAATGTTAACTCGTCATTCAATTTGAAACGATAACCAGAGATTAAATTGTAATGAATTTGAGGACTAAAATTGGCTGTTCCATTTCCAAATTCCACAAAATCCTTCGTTAGTTGTTGGGAAGAAAATCCAAGGTAAAAACCTTTGCCATAAAAATACAACCCTGCACCTAGATCTAAAATGTATTTATTGGATTGATTGGAAGTATAATTGGTATATGTGTTATCTGTATATGTTTGGGAGTTATCAATTATATTTAATACCTGCGCTTTGTCGGATAAAAAAGTATTATTAGATAAACCTACTTTCAAACCAAAAGAAAGATTAAAATTTTTGTTCATTGGAAGATGTAAGGCATAAGTTCCGGAAAAAGCCAGTTTTCGAAACGCGCCGTATTGATCAGCAACTAGTTGACCTCCAATTGTATGCTTCAACCTTCCTGTTTCAATTTTTGGGTTTTTAATTGGCCCTGTGCTCGTTCTAATTCCTGGATTATAATACCTTGTCTTCACTTTTAAAGGCATTGAAAATGCTAAATAAGTCGTTTTAGGTCCATCATTTACGCCTCCCCATTGCCACCTGCCTGCTAAAGAAATGTCTGTATAATTCGATACACCGGCTGCACCTGGATTTACAATAAATTGGTTTCGATTAAATTGAGAAAACTGTGGCATTTGCTGAGACAAGGCGAAAAATGACCAAAAAATAAGAATGAAGGACATTATTTTTTTCATACCTGGTAAAAGCTTTTAATTTTATTCTTTTTCTTCGAATCAAAATCGTTGTAAAGATAGAATATTCTATTGGTTAATCACCAATTTATTACAGTAAACACTGAATTTTCTATTCCATGCAATCACACGGCGGATCCAAAATCCACTCTATGTCTGGTCGCATATTTTTAATGTAAGTCTGATACCTCGGGCCAAATCGAACGCCAGTGAAATCAACAACTTTTAAACTCTGAAGCGAAAAGAAGGAATTAGGGACATTTCCTATTGGATTATCGGATAAATCAAGTTTTTCTAGGCTCTTGCAATTCTGAATTAAATCCGGAATTTGTTCAATGTTATTTCTATTGATGATTATTTTTTTCAATTTACTTAATCGTGTCAAAATCAACGGAAACAATGTAAAATCGTTTTTTGAAGCAATGAACACTTCCAAATTTTTTAGGGAATCTAATAAATCCGGCAAAACAACGAATTTATTTTTTGAAATATCAAGTAAGCGTAAATGAGAAAAACGAGATAATTCTACTGGTAATTCGGTTCGTTTTTCTTTGGAAAAAGACAAACCATAAATTGTATCTGGATTCGCATTTAACACATCCTCCCACCGATAAATTACATATTCAGTTTGTTGAGCGTAACTATTTTTCCATGGAAGTAATAGAAAAATAACGATGAGCCAAGGATATATCGTGCTGAATTTGTTCAATAAGGGCTTCTTTACTATCAAATTTAATTTCATCTCTTAAACGTGTTACTATTTCAACTTTAAGTTCCATTCGGTATATATCCTTTTCAAAATCAAATATATGAATTTCTATTTGCTTACTCAGCGATGCGTCAATAGTTGGTCGAAATCCAATGTTCATTACCCCTTTAAACCTAACTTCATCCAAGAAAACAGCCACAACATAAACTCCATTTACTGGAATAATCTTTATTGGGTCTTCAATGAAAAGATTAGCTGTCGGAAAACCAATTGTTCTGCCAATTTGTGCGCCCTTAATCACTGTCCCATTTAATTCAAAAGGCACCCCCAAAAATAAATTTGCTCGTTCAATATCTCCAATTTCAATTGCTTTACGAATTTTCGTTGAACTGATATTTACCTCATCAATTTCCTTGGCGGGAATTTCAACTGCTTCAAAATCATAAACAGTAGAAACATCTTTCAAATACTGAATATTTCCCTCTCGATTTCTCCCAAATTGATGATCATAACCAATAACAATGGTGTGAATGTTTAATTTATTAACTAAAATATCTCTGACAAATTCCATGGCCGTTAGTCGAGAAAACTCGAAAGTAAAAGGGAAAATAATGAGATTTTCCAACCCTG
>CAMBBW010000119.1 GCA_945863425.1 Lishizhenia tianjinensis | reverse complement strand
GCAATATTTGAAATATGCACCTCCACAACAGGCGTTGCTATTGCTGCAATGCAATCTCTTATGGATACACTGGTATGTGTATAACCACCTGCATTTAATACAAACCCATCAACCTCGGTTTCTTGCAAGTAATTAATGATTTCTCCCTCCACATTGGATTGAAAATAAGACAATTCCACAAGTGGGTGTTTCAAACGTAATTCAGCAAGGTATGATTCAAAGGTTTGAGATCCGTAAATTTGTGTTTCACGCGAACCCAACAAGTTAAGATTGGGACCGTTAATTAGTGCAATTTTCATACTTATGTCAGCTTGGGACCGCTATATTAAGCATTTTGTTTCATACTTGAAAATCGAGCGTGGATTAGCTGAAAATTCAATTTTAGCCTACCAAAATGATGTGATTAAATTGGCCGACTTTGCTATCCCCAGAAAAAAGACAATTCAGGAAATATCTTACACCGATTTAAAAGAATTTGTAGCGGTTTTATATGACCTTGGGTTGAGCGCACGCAGCCAAGCACGCATCATCAGTGGGATCAAACATTTTTATGGGTTTTTGCTTTTAGAAAATGAAATCACCGATGATCCGAGCGAATTATTGGAACAACCTAAAATCGGACTTAAACTCCCTGTTTACCTGACCATAGAAGAAATTGACGCACTTATCCATGCCATTGACTTAAGTAAAAATGAAGGTCACCGTAACCGAGCCATGCTTGAAACCCTTTACAGTTGCGGCTTGCGGGTTAGTGAATTAGTAAACCTACGATTTTCTGATTTATTTTTTGAGGAGGGATTTATTCGCGTAATTGGAAAAGGAAACAAAGAACGCTTGGTGCCTGTTAGTCCAAGTGTGGAAAAGGAAATTGGGATATACGTGGATTTTTATCGAAAACAACAGGACCCAAAGCCTGGAAATGAGAATATTGTCTTTTTAAATCGGCGCGGAGCAAAACTAACGCGCGTTATGATTTTTACAATAATCAAAGATTTATCAGAAGCGATTGGTTTAACCAAAAACATATCCCCACATACGTTCAGGCATTCATTTGCAACACATTTAATTGAAGGTGGAGCCAATTTGAGGGCTATTCAGGAGATGCTTGGTCATGAATCCATTACCACCACAGAAATTTACACGCACTTAGATCAACGCTTTTTGCGCGATGCCATACAATCGTTTCATCCAAGAAATGCGAGGTAGGTTAAGGAGTGTAGAATGGAAGCTTCGACAGGCTCGGCTTGAAGAGTGGAGACTAAAAACACCCCTTATTATATTACAAAAATAAAATCAAGTGATTGCTAATCAATATATTATATTACTTTCTGAGTTTTCTTCGATTTTCTAACCAATTTGGCACTTTCTTTTCGGGCTTTTGAAGATCACCCAATAGTTTTTCTGCCAAATCAGGGCGCTTTGCTTTGTCGAGACGAGTCTTGATCCATTGGTGGTTTTCGCGCTTGTACCAAAAGAAAAAACGATTTTGATTTTGTTTTTCTTCTTTCGTTTTCGCCGTTTTTATTGGTTTCAAGGTATATGGATGAACACCTGTGTAATAGATTACCTCCGCCACAGTCATAGGAGTAGGAGTAAAATCTTGAACTTGTTCCAATTGAAAGCCCATGTCTTTGGTCTCGGCGGCTAAATTTGCCATATCTTCCTCTTCACAACCTGGGTGCGACGAAATAAAATAAGGAACTAAGGGCTGATTTAATTTGTGCTTGGCTGAGATTTTATCGTATTTGGCTTTAAACTTATGAAAATAAGAAAACGATGGTTTACGCATTACCCGTAAGGTTGCATCAGAAGTATGTTCCGGTGCCACTTTTAATCGACCGCTGATATGATGCTGCACCAATTGCTCGATATACTCATCGTGGTTGCCATCTTCGTTGTTTTTGTTAAAATCATCTACCAGCAAATCATAGCGAATACCAGAACCCACAAATGCTTTCTTCACTTTTGGGTTTGCGTCTACCTTTTTGTAGAGTTCCGTCATAGGCTTGTGTGAGGTATCCAAATTATTGCAAATAACCGGATGAATACAACTTGGCGAAGAACACCGGGCGCAAATCGCCTCGTCTTTCCCTTTCATTTTGTACATGTTAGCAGAGGGTCCACCTAAATCGGAAATGTAGCCTTTAAACTCAGGATGCTGAATCACTTCTTCTATTTCTGCTAAAATCGATTTTTCACTTCTAGAAGCTATGAATTTTCCTTGATGAGCGGATATGGTACAAAAACTACATCCTCCAAAACAACCGCGGTGCATGTTAATGGAAAACTTAATCATTTCGTATGCTGGAATTACCCCTCGTTTTTTGTGTTTCGGATGAGGCAATCGCGTGTAGGGTAAATCAAATGACCGATCTATCTCATTTTCGGTCATCGTCTTGTAGGGCGGATTAATCACCAACGTTTGATCTCCCACATGTTGTATAATGCGATTTGCGTCCCATTTATTGGACTCCACTTCAACCACTTTGAAATTGGCAGCATACTTTATTTTATCCTGCAAACAATCTTCATGACTGGCCAATTCAACGGTTTCCCAATTTTTATTTTTTGGTAATTCGTTGACTTTATCTTGCACAAATGCAATTTGACGTATGGTTTTAATTTGATTAAAGGGAATTCCTTTCTTCAGTAAATTCAATAATTCACGCAAGGGCTGATCTCCCATTCCATACACCAAAGCATCTGCTCCTGAATCCACAAGAACCGAAGGCATCAATTGATCTTTCCAATAATCGTAGTGTGTAACTCGTCTTAATGAAGCTTCGATACCACCAATTAATACTGGAACATCCGGAAAAAGTTCTTTTAATATTTTTGTATAAACAGTAGTTGCATAATCGGGACGAAAACCGGAAACTCCACCTGGTGTGTAAGCATCTGTTGAACGCAATCGCTTTCCTGCTGTGTAATGATTCACCATAGAATCCATGCATCCAGCCGTCACTCCAAAAAATAGTTTGGGTCTACCCATTTTTTTAAAGTCACGCAAATCGTCTTTCCAATTGGGCTGAGCCACAATTCCGATGCGCAATCCTTCGTCTTCAATGATTCGACCAATAACAGCGGTACCAAACGCAGGATGGTCTATGTAGGCATCGCCAGAAATTAAAATCACATCAAATTCTTCCCAGCCGCGTTTTTCGGCTTCTTTGAGAGATAATGGGAGCCAGTCGGATAAAGGTCTTTCGTTTTGCACGATGTAAAATTACGGAAATAAAAAGAGAAGCTTAGAATTAAGAGTGGAAAATTCAAAATGGAAGGTTAAGGGTTGCAAGTGGAAAATTGAAAATGTAAAGTGGAGAATGTAAAGTGAAATATAGCCTGAGTTAGTCCTACTAATTAGTTGATTTGCATCAATTCAACGAATCTCTTAGAATATTTCGTGAAACACAAGCCAAGTAATAAGGGGTTACATCATCAAAAACCTTAATAAAAAAAGGGAAGTAGTAATCACAAAAAACAAATTAACGAAAAGAGAAACATCCTCTACTTTATTTTTTGCTTGAAGGACTAATGTTTCTTTTTCTAACATCGATAATTGGTTGAAATTTTTATTGCGTGAGACAATTAATTTTGTGGCTCGTCGCTCGACTTGCTTTGGAAAGTGGTGTAGGTTATTCATGGCTCATTATTTAATAGAGCAAAGTTGGTAATATGAAAACTTAAAGAATCCCAAGTTTTATGGGTAATGCTGATTTTTACACGAGCCTACTCACTTTACTATACGTGTTTTTACGCTAGGATACGGTTATCTCCCCGCAAAAGCTATTCTGCATGAGTTTTTTAGAAATATCCAAGGATTGCTTTTGAGACAAAACAAACATTGATTTTGTAAGTGCCGCTTCAGAAGTCATATCGAAACCACTAATCACTCCTGCTTTTTGAAAGAAGGAACTGGTTTCATATTTGCCTTGTCGTACAGAACCAGATGAGCATTGACTAACATTAATAATGAGCCCGCCTGATTGTATATAAGCGGTGATTAATGACTGAAAGAGTGGATCGCTTGAGGCATTCCCAGAACCAAATGTTTGAATAACAATCGCTTTAAAGAGGGAAACATCAAATAAAGACTTATACCCTTCAAAAGGCATTCCTGGAAACAATTTAATTAGACCCACACTCGTTTCCATCTTTTTCCAAAAAGTAGGAGATGTTGCTTGTGAACGAAAAAGTCTATTTGAATCATATTCAATTGTTACGCCAGCAACCGCAAGTGGAGGATAATTAGGTGAGCGAAAGGCTTCAAATTGATTGGCAGAAACTTTAGAGGAACGATTTCCGCGGTAAAGCGAATACTCAAAATACACACATACTTCTTGAACGATAGATTGATTGTGCTCGTCTTTCTGAGCGGCAATTTCAATGGCGGTAATTAAATTTTCCTTTCCATCTGTTCGAATAGTACCAATCGGTAGTTGAGACCCAGTTAAAATGATGGGCTTGGAAATACCCTGAATCATAAAACTCAATGCTGAAGCGGTATACGCCATCGTGTCTGAACCATGAAGAATAACAAACCCATCATATTTAGCGTAATTTTCTTCCAGGATTTCGACCAAATTAATCCAATGAGCGGTTGTTATTTCGGAAGAATCAATTGGTTTTGAGATACTGATAGAATCAATTTCGATGGGTAATCTATTGAGTTCAGGTATTTGATCGTACATGTGCTTAAAATCAAAACTTTTTAACTCACCCGTTATTGGATCATTGATCATTCCGATTGTACCACCGGTATAAATTAATAGGATTGAACTTTTGTTTTGCATAAAACTAATTAAGAATAAATTTCATCCAAGGCTTCACAAAACACATGCGTGGCCTGGGTTAGTATTTCGATTGTATGAGCAGAAGAAACAAAGCCAACCTCATATCCACTTGGGCCCAAATATACTCCTCGGTTTAATAGAGCAGCATGTAATTGATTAAATTTCGTCATGTCTGGATTAATCGCGTCTGCGTCTTGAATACGCTTTTTACCATCAAATGAAAGCCAGAAAATGGAACCAATTTGAACGATTTCGAAATTATATTCCTTTGATTTAGCATGAGCGTTTATCGCATCGACCATCAATTTTGTTCGTGCTTCCTGATCTTCATAAAATCCTGGTTGATTGCATACGGTTAATTGTGCTATTCCAGCTGACATGGCAACCGGATTTCCTGACAAGGTTCCAGCTTGATAAACAGGTCCATCGGGTGATACAAACGACATGATTTCATTTTTTGCACCATATGCTCCAACGGGAAGTCCTCCACCTAGAATTTTACCATACGTTACAATGTCAGGAATGATTCCATATACCTCAGCAGCACCACCAAATGCCACTCTAAATCCGGAAATTACCTCATCAAAAATCAACAGAATCCCTAGTTCCGTGCACCATTCTCTTAAATGAGTGAGGAACGTTTTGTCTTGTAGCAACAAGCCATTATTGGCCGGAATAGGTTCGATAATTACACAAGCCAACTCTTCTCTGTATTTGACCAAGGTTTCGCGCAATCTAGTACTATCGTTCAAGGGTAAAACCAATGTTTCATTCGCAAAAGCTTCAGGAACTCCAGCACTGGATGAGCTTCCTAAAGTTACCAATCCACTTCCTGCCTTCACAAGCAAAGCATCTACGTGCCCATGGTAACACCCTTCAAACTTTAGAATTTTAGATTTACCAGTAACACCTCGAGCCAAGCGAATGGCTGACATTACTGCTTCAGTTCCTGAACTTAAGAAACGTAACTTATCAATGAAAGGAATTCTCCCCAAAATTAGTTCAGCTAATTCATTTTCTAAGCGAGTTGGCGCACCAAAACTTGCTCCATTTGCCATAGTAGAAACAACTTTATTGAAAACTTCTGGGTTGTTATGACCTAAAATTAATGGCCCCCAACTGCAGCAAAAATCAATAAATTGATTGTCATCCTCGTCCCAAATATAGGCTCCGTTTCCTTTTTTAATGAAGAGAGGAGTACCGCCAACAGATTTGAAAGCACGGACTGGAGAATTTACTCCGCCCGGAAAATAGGTTTTTGATTTTGCAAAAAGTTCCGCTGAAACAGCTCTGTTGATTGTAGTCTTGGTGCCCATAATGTGTATCTTTGTAGCTTAAAGAACAAAGTTACTAATATATTGTGCGCAATGACACCCATAAATAATTCACTTGCTTTTGCTCAACAGATGGACGAGAACGATCCATTAAAAAATTTTAGAAATCACTTTCATTTCCCAACGTTTCATGAAAAACCGATTCGTTATTTCACTGGAAATTCACTGGGGCTACAGCCCAAAAAAGCAGGGCAATATATTAATGAAGAACTTGAATCTTGGGCCATGTATGGCGTTGAAGGGCATTTCTTGGGAAAACGACCTTGGTTTTCATATCACGAGAATTTAACAGAATTCGCAGCCGAGATCGTTGGAGCTAAACCGATTGAAGTGGTAGTCACTCATTCGCTCACAACCAATTTGCATTTATTGATGGTTTCTTTTTTTAGACCAAGTGGAAAACGAACCAAAATTTTGTGCGAAGCAAAAGCATTTCCAAGTGATCAATATGCCTTGGAATCTCAAATCAAATTTCACGGATTATCCATGGATCATTTGGTTGAAGTTGCACCGCGAGAAGGAGAACATTTAATTCGCGAAGAAGATATTTTATCAAAAATCGATGAATTAGGTGATGAGCTCGCTTTGGTGATGATTGGAGGCGTAAATTATTATACTGGTCAATTATTTGACATGGAAAAAATCACAAAAGCTGGGCATGCCGTTGGTGCAATTGTTGGTTTTGATTTGGCGCATGCGGCAGGAAACATCAATTTACAGTTACACGATTGGGGAGTTGATTTTGCGGCTTGGTGTGGCTACAAATACTTGAATAGCTCACCGGGAGGTGTATCTGGGATGTTTGTACACGAACGTCATGCGAATAAGCCTGAATTACCTCGTTTCGCCGGTTGGTGGGGGCACAACAAGGAGTCGCGTTTCAAAATGGAACCTGGTTTTTCTCCCATGGAAGGAGCTGAGGGCTGGCAATTGAGCAATGCACCCGTTTTGGGAATGGCAGCACATTTGGCGTCTCTTGAATTATTCCATGAAGCAGGAATGGA